>JALOCA010000026.1 GCA_023227965.1 Lentimicrobiaceae bacterium
TAATTCTTGATTTTGGCTCACAATATACGCAACTTATAGCCCGCCGTATCCGTGAGATGAATGTGTATTGTGAGATTCAGCCGTATAATTACAAGATAGAAGCAAAGGAGCACCTTAAAGGAATAATCCTTTCGGGAAGCCCGTACTCAGTTCGTGAACAAAATGCGCCCCACCCCGATCTATCACCGGTTAAAGGGAAACTTCCCATACTCGGCTTATGCTACGGGGCGCAATTACTGGCTCAAAGTGGTGGTGGCGAAGTATTAAAATCAACAATCAGGGAATATGGAAGGGCAAATCTTTCGTTTGTTGATGCAGAATGTCCGCTGACCCGTGGGATGCATTCCGGTTCGCAGGTATGGATGTCGCATGGCGATACCATACTTTCATTACCTGATGTCTGCCGGGTTATTGCCGCTACTGCCGATGTTGCCATTGCCGGCTATGCCGTAAACAATGAAAAAACGTATGGCATCCAGTTTCATCCCGAAGTATATCATACAGAAGAAGGGGGCATATTGCTGCATAATTTTATTGTAAACATTTGTGGATGCAGCCAAAACTGGACACCGGATTCGTTTATCGAAACTACTGTTTCGGAACTGAAAAATACTATTAGCGAAGAAAAGGTGGTTCTGGGGCTTTCGGGAGGCGTAGATTCCACTGTAGCAGCAGTTTTATTGCACAAAGCAATAGGGAAAAAGCTCTACTGTATTTTTGTAGATAACGGCTTACTGCGAAAAAATGAGTTTGAGAATGTACTGCATTCTTACATGCACATGGGTTTGAATGTAAAGGGAGTAGATGCCCGAAAATTATTTCTGGATGCCTTGAAAGGCAAAACAGATCCCGAAGAAAAGCGGAAAGCCATCGGGAAAACCTTTATCAATGTTTTTGATGCTGAAGCTCATGCAATAGAAAATGTAAACTGGCTGGGACAGGGAACCATTTACCCGGATGTAATTGAGTCTGTTTCGGTAAAGGGACCATCGGCTACCATTAAATCGCATCATAACGTGGGCGGATTGCCCGATTTTATGAAGCTGAAAGTGGTGGAACCACTGAAGAGTCTTTTTAAGGACGAAGTACGCCGCGTGGGGACTGCTTTGGGCATTCCGGAAGCAATTTTGCAAAGACATCCTTTTCCCGGACCTGGTCTGGGGATACGGATTTTAGGCGAAGTAACCGAAGAAAAGGTTAAGGTTTTGCAGGAAGCAGACCATATTTTTATCGAAGGATTAAAGGAAAACGGCTTGTATGGACAGGTATGGCAGGCGGCTACAATACTTTTGCCAATTCACTCTGTAGGTGTAATGGGTGATGAACGTACATACGAAAATGTAGTTGCCCTGAGAGCAGTTTCTTCTACCGACGGAATGACTGCCGACTGGTGCAATCTGCCTTTCGACTTTCTTGCAAAAGTTTCAAACGACATTATTAATAAAGTAAAAGGCGTTAACAGAGTGGTGTACGATATAAGCTCAAAACCACCCGCAACGATAGAATGGGAATAAACCTTTTATAAATATTTATACAAAAATTTTCCGGTAAACGGAAACATAATTTAAGTTGATAAAAAACATGAAGAAAACTATTTTTTTTCTTTTTATTGCCCTTATGCCTTTTTGTACAATGGCTCAGAAAAAAACAGAAGTAAAACGTTCTGAAATTATTGAAAAAATAGAAGGCAAGGATTATTACATCCATTTTGTTAAGGATGGGCAAACTATAGAAGCCATTGCCAAAGCCTATGAGGTGAATACAACTACACTTACCGAACAAAATCCTGAACTTACAAAAGGAATAAGGGCTAAGCAAATAATTAAAATTCCCGTTGTCCTTAAAACGATACCTGTTGTAGGGGATAAAGAAAAAAATACAACTAATGATAAACAGGAAATTGCCGATAAGGTTACCGATAATTTTATTTATCATGCCGTGCAGGAAAAGGAAACCTTTTACAGCATAACCACAAAGTATGGGGTAACGGAAAGGGAACTGATGGATAACAATCCTGAGTTAAACAATGGCTTGAAAATGGATGCTATAATAAAAATTCCGGTGAAAAATCCGGTTGCAAAACAGGAGCCGAAAAAAACACCGCCTTCCGGAAATGTACAAAAAAATACCGTAGAACCCCCAAAAAGCAATAATGCAGAGTATATACAGTACCCGGTAGCCGAAAAGGAAACCCTGTGGGCAATTTCCAAAAAATTTGGCGTAAGTATAGAAGAAATTACGGCTTCAAACCCTGAATTAAAAACCGGGTTGAAAAAGGGACAAATTATAAACATTCCTTCCCATAATACGGCAAATAAAAACAAGGTACAGGAACCGGTACAGCCCAGAACGATAAAAGAAGTTAAAAACAAAGAGATTGAACAGAAACAAATTGTAGAGCCTGAGAAAAAAGTAACCAATGCAAACTGTAATGAATCGGGGGAAGAAGGCGTTTACCGTGTTGCGCTTATGCTCCCACTTTACCTAAAAGATGTTGATAACATTAATGTTGCAACTATTGAAAATGTTAAAGATGCCACATCGTTTAAATCCATGCGGTTTTTACAATTTTACGAAGGGGCAGTGATTGCTGCAGATTCATTAAAAAGCAAGGGGCTGAAAGTAAAGATGTATGTGTATGATATTGATGAGGATACTTCGCGTACCGGTGTTTTGCTCAGAAAACCCGAAATGAAACAAATGGATATGATTATTGGCCCTTTCTACAGCAGAAATTTTAAAAAAGTTTCTGCTTTTGCCAAAAAGAATGGCATTCCTGTTATCAATCCATTATCGCAACGTTCTGAAATTGTGGAAAACAACCATAGTGTTTACAAAATTCAACCTTCTGTAAACACGGGGTTCGATTTGATGGCAAGATACATTATGAAAAATTATTCCAACCCCAATGTGATAGTAATCAGGTATCCTAACACCAATGAAACTGCTGCGTTGTTAAGTGCATTGAAGGCTGAGATGGGCAACGGGAAGACCGGGAAAATACTTTTTAAAGAGTGTATTTCTATTTCCGAAATCATTAAAAACCTTTCGCCTGACCGGGAAAATATCATCCTGGCTTTATCGGAAAATAAGGCATTTGTATTCAACATACTTAATAAACTGAATGAACAGCGAAACAATCACCGGATTACGCTTTTCGGTATGCCGAGCTGGGCTGAAATGGATTTTGATATTGTACATGCACTGAACCTGAACCTACATTTGTATCAGCCTTCTTTTGTTGATTTTAAGGATGCCCATGTCAATACATTTATCGGTCAGTTTCGTACTAAATACAAAACCGTGCCAGAACAAAGCAAATATGCCTTTTTGGGTTTCGATGTTACCTGGTATTTTCTTAATGCGCTTTACCGTTATGGAAAAGATTTTGGAGATTGCCTTTCTAACATGGAGATTCGTACCCTCGAAACCCGTTTCGGATTTAAAAGCTTTGGTAACGATGGGTATGAAAATCAGTTGGGATATATCATTCGATATAAAGATTACCTGATGGAAAATGTTAGCCCCGAAAGGTAAATTTACAGCGTAAATACATAATCTTAATTATTTATCTTTGCCGGCTAAATTAAACGTGTCATGAACAGAGACAATATTATCGGTCTTGTAGTTATTTTTGCTATTATCATAGGTTTCAGCCTGTGGCAAATGCCTTCGAAAGAGGAAAAGGAAGCCATGCGACTTCGTAACGATTCGCTCCTTCGCGAACAACACATTACTGATTCAATCACCAAATTGCAACAGGAAGTTCAGAAAAAAACTATGGCAGTTGCGGATTCACCTTCTGCAAAAAAGGTAGAAAAGACAGAGAATGTTATTGGTGAAAAGAAACAGGAATATGGAATTTTTGGCAATGTTGCTTACGGTAAAAATACATTTTACACCATCGAAAATGAAGTATTAAAACTGAAAATTGCATCCAAAGGTGGCAGAATCCAAAGTGTACAGCTTAAAAAATACAACACCTATGACACATTGCCGGTAAAGCTTTTCGATGCTGACTCCTCTGTTTTTTCCTTTACTTTCTTTTCGGATAACCGTGCCATCCATACCGATGAATTGTATTTTGAACCTTTCTGGTACAATAGTTTGCAAAATAATAAGGATTCGTTAAGCGTATCAGGTAACGATTCACTGCGTTTCGGAATGCGGCTTTATCCTTATCGAACCGATTCAATAGCCGATAAAACGCGTTACATCGAATTTTTATATACTTTGCGGGGTGATAAGTATATGACCGGTTTTACGGTAAATTTTGTTGGGATGAACCAGGCAATTTCCGGAAATGTAAATTATCTCAACCTTGACTGGAAAGCCAACATGCGCTCGCAGGAACGCAGCCTGAAAAATGAAAGGCAAAATGCCACCATTTACTATAAATATTTCCAGGACGAAGTAGATTTTATCCCGGAAACCAAGGACAAAAAGGACGATCTGAAAACCAAGGTAAAATGGATTTCATTTAAAACCCAGTTTTTTTCGGCTACACTTATTGCCAATGATTTTTTTAACAGCGGAACAATAGAAACTTCTACAGGAACCGACGGCGACCACTATCTGAAAACAATGAAAGCTGAAATTTCCGTTCCTTTTAATCCTGCACAAAGCCAGAGTATTCCCATGTCGCTTTATTTCGGACCGAATAAGTATAATTTACTCAAGAAATACCATCTCGACCTCGAACGGCAAATTCCTCTCGGATGGAGTTTCTTCCTTATGCAGTGGATTAACCGTTATGCCGTTATACCGGTATTTGATTTCCTGAGCACCTTCAATATGAATTATGGCATTATTATTCTTATTCTTACCATTTTACTTAAGATAGTCCTTTTCCCAATAGCCTATAAAACCTATACATCTTCGGCTAAGATGAAAGTATTGAAACCCGAGGTGGAAGAGATAAATAAAAAATTCCCCAAAAAGGAGGATGCTATGAAAAAGCAGCAAACTGTGATGGCTTTGTACAAAAAAGCCGGGGTAAACCCAATGTCGGGTTGCATTCCATTGCTGCTGCAAATGCCGATACTTATCGCTTTGTTCCGGTTTTTCCCGGCATCTATTGAATTGCGACAGCAACCGTTTCTTTGGGCGCACGACCTTTCTTCCTATGATTCTGTTCTCAATCTTCCGTTCAATATACCTTTCTATGGTGACCATGTCAGCCTTTTCTGCTTGTTGATGACCATTTCGACTATCATTTACACCAAAATCAATAATGATATGATGTCGGGTACCAGTCAGCAAATGCCAGGTATGAAGACAATGATGTACCTGATGCCTATAATGTTCCTCGGATTCTTCAACAGCTATTCCTCAGGGCTAAGCTATTATTATCTGCTTGCCAACCTGTTTACTTTTGGCCAAATGTGGTTGATCCGTAAATTTGTGAATGAAGATAAAATTCATGCAAAAATCCAGGAAAACAGAAAAAAACCTGTGAAAACATCCAGTTTTCAGAAGCGACTGGAAGATATGGCTAAAAAACGGGGCTATCCAGTTCGCAAGTAAGAAAGAAATTTCTCCATTGCCGCCTTTTTTGCTGCATCGAATCTGAAACTTATGTTCCGAGTGAGATAATCGTAAGCCTCAGATTCTGAAATAGGAAGGTTTTTATCCATGATAGATTCTCTAATATGGGCTATCCCAAACTCAATAGCTTGTGAAAACTGGCTGATAAAATCTTCTGACAATGAATTAACTGCCACCCAGCATGCAAAAACAAAGGGCAGCCCGGTAAAACGATTCCATTCGGTAGCCAGATCGTAAATGTAAGCAAAACGGCTTTTCAGGGAAAAGGTTTTATCACCGATAAAAACTGCCGCATCACTTATATCCTGTACGTGAGATTCTTCTCTTGCAAGAGAGACGTAATCCGGCTGTATTTTCCAGTAATATCGGGCAAGAATTTTTACTAACTCGACAGACGTACGCGAATCGTAGTCGAGGCTGATAGTTTTAATGGATTGAAGTGGAACATTGCTAAGCAAAAGCACCGTATTTACCTTATCCCGTGTCCCTATACAATAGTCAAGTATCCGGTATTCATCAGAAAGCAACGGTAAAGCTGCCACTGGCAGTAATCCTATTTCGGCTTGCTTTAAAATCATTTTCTGGGCTGAAACTGAAGGAACCTCCAACTGCAATTCTATGCTGTCTCCATCAAAATAATGAGTCAAACCATATACAAACGGAAGAGTATTAAGATATGAAATGGCTGAAATGCGTACTGGTTTTTTTGTGTTATCAATTATCATGGTATTTGATACGGTTACTTGCTTTTCAATAATTTAGTACAAAACATTTTCAATACTTTTGCACATATAAATACTATTACAAAAACAAAAATTATACAAGCACCTGACGGAATATTAAAATAGTAAGACAGCAATAAACCCATTACCGATCCTGCTATTCCAAAACATATCGAATAGAAAATTATTGAACTGAAGTTACGTGTAAAAATGTTGGCAGTTGATTGTGGAATAGTTAAGAAAGACAATACCAAAATAATCCCTGTTGTCCTGATATTCAAAACGATACATAAAGCTATCAGAGCTATCATCAGATAGTTAAACATCTGTACCGGTAGGCGGTGCGTGCGTGCGTACTCTTCGTCGAAGGCAATGAAAAGTATTGTTTTATAAAAAAAATAAAAGAAAAGTGATATTATGGCAGTAAGTGCAAACATAAGTAACACTTCAGTTGATGTTACCGTTAGTATGTTTCCGAAGAGAAACGACATTAAATTTGGTGCATAGTTTGGGGTAATAAATATAAAAATAATCCCAAGTGCCATCCCAAGCGACCATATCATCCCTATTGCCGAATCTTCGCGTATATCACCCTTTTTTGAAATAAATTCAATACCCAGGGCAGAAATTATTGCAAAAATTACAGCCCCAACAATTGGATTTATTCCCATGTAAAAAGCAATGCCTATCCCTCCGAAGGATGCGTGCGTAATGCCATCACTGATGAAAACTTTACGTTTCGATACTATGTATGTGCCGACTATTCCGCATGAAATACTTGCAAGTACAGCCGTGAGTAAAGCAGTTACAAAAAAACGATAATGAAATAATTCTATCAGACTATTCATCGCTGTGATTATGTTTGCTTAATACTGTATGTGGTAGGTCGCCATGGGTAACCAACTGTACCGGACAATTATACATGCTAAGTTGCTCCTCGGTAATCTGGTTAGAAGGATGATAATGCAGATAAGTATTTACACAGGCTATTGTTTTTACATAAGTGGTTACTATACCAATATCGTGAGTTACAAGCATAATAGCCATATTTTGATTTAATATTTTCAGATATTCATACAAATCGTATTCGAATTTATTATCAACAAATGTATTCGGTTCATCTAATATTAAAAGGCGGGGTGAAGAAATTAATGCACGGCAAAGGAAAACCCTCTGCAACTGCCCTCCTGAAAGCTCTCCCACAGGTTTTTTATGCAAGTTGGCGATACCTGTCAGTTCGAGAAGGTTTGTAGCTCTTTCGCAGTCTTTTTTTGTAAATCGGTAATAGATTTTATTTTCCGACATAAGACCCGAAAGAACAACATCTTTTACTGTGATGGGGAACTTTTTATCAATCTGGTTCATCTGTGGCAGGTAGCCTATCAGAGTTTTTCCTTTAGCCACTTCGTGATACCCGATTTGCCCTGAATAAGGTTTTATTAATCCCATTATAAGCTTTACCAGAGTGGTTTTCCCACCTCCATTAGGTCCAATTACACCTATAAAATCGAAATCAAAAACCGAAAATGTAATGTTTTTCAGAGTGGCTTCGTTTTCATAACCCGTTGTAACGGATGAAATTTTAACAAGCTCCTGTTTCAAGGCAAAATTTTATTAATTTTTTTAAAAAAGTTCAGGATTTACTTTTATAATTTCCATTGTTTTTAAAAGCATATTCCTTTTTATTATTCAAAATTTATTTTCACTTGTTTCTGGCAACTTTTTCCACAAAAGCTGTCTTCATTTCCATTATCAATTTATTCATCATCTCAACCCAATTGGGTGATAATGCATCAACATAAATTATTTTACCATTTATTTCTGATGCTATCGAACGGGCATATTTATCATCGAATTCCTTTTGTATAAATATTGTATGGATGGAATCTTTAAGGGCAAGGTCAACCAGGCGTTTCAGATTGCTAGGAGCAGGTTCTTTCCCATCAGCCTCTATAGCATTCTGTATCAAATTATAATCTCTGGCAAAATACCCAAGAGCCGGATGGTAAATAATGAAATTACGATGTGTAAAACCAGCAAATTGCATTTCCGCATTTTTATCCATGTTATCTAGTTTCGAAATCAATAAATTGAAATTAGATGTAAAAATATTTTTTTTCTTCGGAAAGGTATTGCAAAGTGCTTGGTAAATCTGCTTGGAAAATATTTTTGCATTTTTAATCGAAAGCCAGATATGTGGATCGGCATTCGATGAATGCGAATGCCCTTGGTGTGTATGTTCATGAAGTTGGAGAAGACATAATCCTTTCGACAAGTCAATTATTTTAATGTCAGGATTTAGGGCTTTTGCGCTTTCATTCAGCGCTTTCTCGAAGTCGAAATGGCTTATTGAAAAATGGACGGAAGCGTCGGAAAGTTGCTGAATTTGTCCGGGAGTTGGTTCGAAATTTTCGGCACTTTGTCCGGGAGGAACAAGTACTTTTACTGTAAAATCGTTACCGGCAATGGCAGAAACAAAATACTTAAGTGGCTGGATACTTACCGAAAGTGAATGACTAACGCTAACATTTTTATAATGTTCAGGGTTATTGCATGCCATTATCAACGCAGCAATAACAATGAAAAGAAAGGTTTTCTCCTTCAATTTTCTCTAAGTTTGGCAAACAAAGGTATAAAAAGGATGCAAACTTCGTGCTAAAAAAGAAGAAATAGGTTTCGGAGGTTAGGGCAGGATAAACTTAAAACCGAGGCGGAAATCGAAACCAGTGAAATCGAGCGAAACTTTTTCATTGTTGTTGTACTGATTCCGGAAAACGTTGCCATCTTCATCGGTAATTTCGGGTATTTTAGCCCATCTTCCCATAAAAAAAGTTTCAATTTCGAAGATTCGCCAGGGGACATAGGTGAAGCCAAGTGTGGCGTTATATCCCGTTACATCACCTTTATAGTGATATGTCTCGTCGAAAGTGTTGGTTTGACCGTTGACGATTTCGTAACCTTTTCGTTTATATTCAAGTTCGCCCTCATATTTTCCGATTCCGGCTCCAAAAGTTACAAATGCACGTTTTTTATGTGCTCCAGGAGTAAACAGCAGGCTTGCCCCGATAGCCGAGTAGGTAGGATTGAAGCTGTAATTTGCCTTTAGATGTTGGTCGTAACCATATCCATACATATAAAAGTCAGTTTTGATTTCAAGCCCGGTTGCATAAAAATTTTCCTTCCAGGCTTCAATCTGAATGGCATTGGCAAACCTTCCAACGGCTTTAATCCGATAATCAACTCCAAAAATTATCGGAATTGCCTTATCGCTGCCATCGTAGCCATAGCTGTAAAACTTGTTAGTAAGGTTGTCCCAGAAGTCCTGGGTAAAGTCATTCAAATCTTTTGGAGCAAAAATGCTTATACCTCCCTGCACACCAACTCCTCCTCTTGCCGGAAAGGGAGTTTTATCCTGCGAAAAAATCAGGACAGGGAGGGAAATAAAAGCTATTAAAATAAAGCAGATGGGTTTCATTATTAGTTTCATATTGATTAGTTTTATGAATTGCTTTGCCGTTATCACTTAATCCCTTATAAAGAAAAGATAAGAGTTTTTAGATATCAAATATACAAAATTTAGAATTTGGCGCCAAACATAAAATTAACAGTTGACACGTCAACCATTTGTCCGTCGCCATTGAAATCGTTAAAATTAATTTTACCAATGTTAAATTGCAAAGAAATCATAAGGAATTTCCAACGATAGTTAAGTAACACTTCTTTATTGATTCTTCTGCCCCAGATATCCATATCATATTCTCCAAAATAATATGCTATTGTGGGTGTTAATCGAAAACCAAAATCGAGGTATTTTTTTTTATCAAGATTAAAAGTAACTATTGGACCAGCTTTCTGACCTAAAAATGAATAACAATTAATATCAGAGTTATCATCCCAACTTTCTAATTTTTTGCCAAAGAATAAATTATAAGAAATAAAAGTTGCATCTATTCCAAATCTGAGTTTATCGTTTAAAAACGCATCGCCGATGTAAAAATGTTTTCCAAACTCAAATGTATATCCCACAAAACTAACACCCGGAAATGTATTATCCCACACGCCTTGTCGTTGGGTAGTAGTAAATTTCCCAACAGGAATTGCAAAGCCTTCACGAACATAAAATCCGTTTTTTATCTGGGCATAGGAAAATGAAACGCTGACTGAAAGAAGGAAAAAAAGGAGACAGAGTAGTTTTTTCATTTTGAAGAAGGTTTAAAAAAATAATTACATTTAAGGAAGGAAAGATGTTTCTTCCACAACTTTCCTTTCGGGTTAGTAAATCATTCAAAATTAAATAAAATAATTAATCCAATCTAATTCTTGCAAACCATAAGGTTTTCCCTTTAGACCTGGACTGAGTACCAAATAATATTAATTTATTATCATTCACTTGCAAAAATGGGAGTGCAGGGCATAAGTAATAGAATTTCTTTTCCTGTTTATTAATTTGATAATTTGAAAATTCCGACATTAAATTTTTACCAAGGTCTATCTTTCCGAAGTTTGATGATATAATATCACAGTTAAACTTTGTACCGCCAACCTTGATTTTATGTAAAGGAGGTTGCTTAATCGGCTTATAGTCGTAAACAGATACTAAAGGATTCCAATTCCAATAAAGAGGCTGTAGAACAAACCAATAAATATTTTGAGGATTTTGGCCTACAAAAAGATATTGGTACGTTGACACATCGTTTCCTCCCATAAATCCTTTGGTATCAAAAATATATTGTCCTATCAATTTTCCTTCTTTATCAAACCCAAAGCCAAAACAATCTGAATATTTTATTTTCTTTTCCTTTCCTAATCCCACACCGCTATTATTCATATTACTTAATGTACCCATAGCATCAACATACCACGATTGCCCCACAACAAATAAATAGCCTGCCGAAGTAGTAGAATATTCAGAAATGAAGAATCGTTTTCCTTCGTAGGGTTTACTCTTTTTCTGTGAAGGTGGCATAGCAATTTTATTTGATAATTCGTCTATGGAAACAGAGTTGACATATACTAATTTGTGTTCAGCAATTTTCATAACCTGGAACCCATCAAATTTCTTTGTGTCTGAAAGTTCATTATAATATTCTTTATTTTTTTGTAAAGAAGCTCCAAGTAAATAAATCGAATTTGTCTTATCATCAATAATATAATCTTCAATGCTCCAAAACGAACATGGGGATGTAAATGAAATTTTATCAATAATGTTTAAATCGCAATCTACACGTAGATATGTAAAATTGGTTTTATTTGGATCTGATACTTTTGAACCTTCAGCCTTGGGCGCAAAAACAATAATAATATCATTTTGGAAATCATTAAATCGTCCTTCCGATTTTTTATCAACAAACCTAGGACATGCTATCTCTTGTGGATAATCGAATTTTATTTCAATATCTTTAATGATTTCAGCTTCTTGATTAAGCTTTAACAAATGGAATTTTTTTTCGTTGCTTAGCTTATCTTTTTTTTCATTTATACCACATAAAATGTAAGTATATTCTCCATGATCTTCCGACCACCAGTTTCGGTAATGAAAATATTTTTCGCCTTCTTCGTTACGTAATTTTATCTTATCCAAGATTTTCGTTCTTGAAGTATATCGTGCATGATCCCATTGGTAGGTATAAGTAGTCGCTTTCTTCTTTAACATCAAATCATCCTTTTCATCTACATATAAATTCTCAGTAGCGTATTCATCACCAAGATAATTCCACCACGAATATTTGGATTTGGCAGCAGAAATATCTAACTCATCATTTTCATTTTTAATAAAATTAAAATCTTTATCAAAAATGTAGTTTTCGAATTTAATAATATCAGACTTTTCTTTAGTGATGTAAGTAAAAGTAGATACACCGGTAGTGTCATTATAATAAATATTTGCAAGGTCGTTAATGTCGGCTTTGCCTGGTATCTGGTAAGTTTTTTCCAGTTCCAGTTCCTGGCACATGCTTCCTAAGGTAAATATACCTGAAAGCAAAATAGATGTTAATAGTTTTTTCATTTTTCAATTCTCCTTATTTTTTAGTTAATTGTTTTGTTTTAGCGGTTTGTATTTTGTATTTTGTATTTTCTATTTTCTGCCTCTTCCTGTTATTGTAAGATGTTCTTCTGCTGTAAATTTTTTCTTTGTTCTTCTCAAATTTTATAAATTTAAGAAGACCTAAACTATTTTCAAATTTTTCTACAATTATTTAGGGGAAAAGACATTGTTAACTGTTTGTATTATTTTTCTTTTCATTTTTTTATGCATAATATCGGCATATTTAAACCATACCATGAACCAAGGTCAATATGGTGATTATCAATATTATCATGAGCTAAATAGTGGATAGGCTTATTATGGTCAAACCTTGAAATATAAAAATGACGAGTGCCATTGTTATAGAAATGTTGACCGTTCCAAATCACTATAAATGAGTTTTCTTCTCCAAGTTGCCAATTTAGGTTATTAATAAATTGGTCAGGTGAGTTTGATTGACAATATGAAACTATGTCATTCCAATCGGCGATTCTATAATTGCTCCCAAATTCATTAACAACAGCTTGTTCTATATTATTTGTCTCCGTATAAAAGCATCTGGTTATTTTAAAATCAGAATTATTCGTTTGCAAAGTGCTTATATTTACTGCATAATCAGTAAATGTAATTGTTCCAGAACCCTCATAAAGTTCAGTTCCAAAAGTTACATTAGAAAGAAATCGGTCAGTGCTAAAATCATTCTTATTTATTAAATAATCTAAAAATGGCTTAAGATTGATAATCCGATTGGAAATATTTGGTGTAGATTTAGATACAAATGAATGAGTCCAATAAGGGTCAAGTCCATGAGGATATTCATATAGATCATAGTATTGCCCCCCAATTGGAACATTAGAATATGTTGGAATATTTGATGGTGGCGTGAAACCAGTATTGGCAAGTTCCCAAATCATTATCTCTGCTTTTATGTTTGATGAAGTTGGAGTTTGGGAATCAGTAACCCAGAGATCAAAAGACAAATTGTATTGATTGGTGGTTTGAGTCAATAGATTCAAATTCGCTGTATATGTTACTTGTATTTGGTCAATATTTGAAATCATTATGGGAAGAAGTGAAGTAGTAGAAGCATTATTATTATAAGGATTTCTACCGAAGAGGATTTCAGGATAAGATTTTATCCCCAACAATGCTAAACCGCCATCATGTGGCCATTGCCATTTCCAGCCAAAAATATTTCCATTATTAAAAATGCATTGGCAATAGAAAGTATTGGGTTTTGTTCCATTTTTATCGTAAATTCCCCACATATCGTTAATAAGTTTTAAAGAACAATTACCTGAAATTGATTTCATCTCATCATTTAGATTACATTTACTATTAGAGCCAACATTACAATCAGTGGAAGTCGTTTGAGTATCTGTTTCTTCTTTTTTATTGCAATTACAAATAATTACGAAAAAAAGTGATACTACAATAAACCATTTTATAATTGACATTTTTGACATCATTTTTTTAAGATTAATTTATAATAATTTTAAAGATATTACTTTATAAGTCAGCAAAAAGAAATAATTTTTTTAAAGTTTTTACTAATTCTTATAAACTTGCATCGGCTGAGCGTAATTTGCAATTCCGCTCGGAACGATAGAAAATTTGTAATTTTCTGTTTTCATTTGTTTTATAATGTTTGCTTTTTATTCTGCTGAATTACAAATTCCACTAAGCCGGTGTTTTATTTTTAGTTTCATATTGATTAGTTTATTTTTAATTCTACTGATTTAATATATTAAATTTTTTCAAATTATATTTAATAATAAAATAGGTGAATTACTTTTGTGGTAAATTCACAATAATGTTTGCATCTGTATTTGCTTGTTTTGTTATCCCAGACGGATCGCTTGCATAAGTCATAGTGTTTATGGGTACTATGTTATTATTATATATTTCAAATACTGTCCATAATGTACCTTCTGTATTTGTTGGCACATAAAAAGTTTGAACTAAATCGCTTCCCTTGTATATTCTAACCTGTGCATTAGAATTTGACATACTTAAACTATAAGTACTTCCTCTATTTGAATAATCATGTACACTAAAACGGTACATACCATTTTGCAAATTATAAATAGTAGTTGTTTCAGGTCCGAAAGAAGAAATATCATCAATATCTAAACTGGCATATAATTCATTATTATACCAAAATTCAAGATTTTGATAATATGTATGGAAGCGATAACTTTCATTAGTTGGTCCTGTTAGATGTGAATCCAAATCTGAAGGATATTCACCCCATGTTAATATAAACCGGTATTCGTCGGGATTGATTTGAGGGGTAATGGTTCCGTTTTGATTTCCCGTATTCTGACCACCAATACTTATTGCAGAAAAGTAGGATGTTACATAACCTGTTCCAGAACTTTCAATTGTATAATTACCTGCCTTAAGATTATTGAAATAATAATTTCCATAATAATCTGTTGTCGTTGTTTGTAAAACTTCTCCAGTTTGATTATTAATATTCTTTCGTACTTTTAGTGTAATATTTTCAATTGTAAATCCTGTAAATGCATTATATATTGTTCCTGAAATATTACCAATACCTGAGTAATTATTATCAATTTGCATTACTGGTTCGAGGTGGGTTGTACTATTTACTGCTACTGCAATATTATGATAAGATACAGGCATATACCCATTTAAAGAAAAATTCAAAACATAATTATCATAGACTGGGACTGTTAAATTAAATTCACCATTAGAGTTTGAATATGTTTCAGCTTGGTATAAATTATTTTTTTTAGCTTCTATTTTTACATTATTTAACGGATTACCTGTTATTGCATCTTTAATAATACCTGAAATTTGTCCCTCACTTTCACCAGAGGCTTGCAAGATGACATCCTTATATCCAATTACTGCTGGATAATAATAATCTACTATCTGTCTACCTAGAAATTGAACTTGAACGCCAACCCCTATTTCTGCACCTCCGTATAATGTCCACCATGGGTTTGAGTAAATATCTGCTTCTAATTCACCATATATACTTGCATCAACATAGGGTCCTGCCAATCCATATAAAAGCAAATTAAATTGTGGTCCGGCATATGCTTTAAAATCTGCTGTTAATGTTACATGTGGTGGGTCAACTTGAAACGTTTTCTGGAAATTGCTAATTTTAGTCCAGCTACCATTATTATATTCCAAACCTGCTTCTAAGGTGGCATTTTGTGTTATATTTGTTGATACTTCTATACTTACATTTGCTTTACCGCCGACATCAATTTCAAGTACAGGACATAAAACTACAGGTACCCATCCTATAAATATTGTTATTGGCTGGAAATTAAATGTTGCTAATGCTACTTCTTTTTCAATATCGAATAAATCTTTTCCACAACTTGCCTCAATTTCAATTATCTGCTCAGTTGTGTTTAAAAAACGTAACATTTCAAGATGGTTATTATTAATCTGCATTACAAATTGAAAGGAAGGATTAATGTCAATACTTCCATTTAATTTAATTTGATCATCATCTGTTTCTGTATTTCCATCATCATCATAAACCACTACATCATCTATTGCTAAATAAAATCCAGTTGTTGATTTGTTTTTTATAAATTTTGCTCCTTTTAATAGTTTTGGCTCTCCAGCTAAATCAGATAAAGTCAATGTCTTGGAAAAATCTATTGATGCTTTATCAAAAACTTCTTCTAAAGTTGAATTGGATGTAATCAATGTTACAGTATTTCCAACAACATTAACAGATCCTATTTTTTTTAAAAAACCATAAGGTGCCATAGTACAAGGACCACTAACAATAATATCTCCGGCTTTAAGTGATTTTAGGTCATTTGTAGCTTTATTAAATTGAATTATGCCAGCTGAATCAAATTTTGAAATATTTTTTAAACTATTATTCTCAATTTTTGATAAATATTTTGAATATTTGTATTCCTTTGGTGTACTTTCATCTTTTTTACATCCCGTAATTAATAATTGGATTAATGCAATTATAATAATTAAATTTTTTTTCATATTTTAAAACTCCTTTTAATTAAATTAATAGTTTATTGTCTGATTTTTTTTGTTATTAAATTTTATCCACTTCATAAACGTTTACCGGATTTATAAAATAAACACCTCTTTCATTTATTCGTTCTCTTGTATTTTATTTTTCTTTTACCACAACACCAAATACAAATCCTTTGCCATCGGATACGTAATTTTTTAATTTAAGATAATAATTATTAAACGAATATAAATATGATTTGCAGGCTGAAAATTTATTTGTTTGTGCATCGCTTGCAATTGTGCTTTCACTCATATCACCAGAAGCATTTTGTTTAATAATTTTTACATCTACATCGCTTATATTGTCACTTCCTGCAGCAAGTAGATAATAATCACCATTAGTAGCTACTTGATAATTAAACAATCCACTTTCTTCACTTTCTTCATAACATCCTCCAAACAAACAAAAGCTACCTGAAGGAAAAACATAGGAAGTATAATCTGAAAGTGTTTCAGCTAATAAAATACAACTTACTAATGCCTGAGCAAGTTTTTGAGTAGATTCTTTATTATGAGTTCCTCTTTTTAAAATTTGTAAAACACAAAATGATGCACCATTTGATCTGTAATTTTTTAAACGTATCAATTTTGTACCAGAAGTTGAAGGTTTAAAACTAACTATCGGAACATTATCTGTTTTGTTATCCTTTGTATAAACATAACCATAACCATCCTCAATAGAAATGTCCAAATCGTTAACATCTTCATCGGCTATACCAGAAATAATATAATCCTCATAACTATTGAAGTCGAAATAGAGAGAAATGCTTTCACCAGTGTTTAATAAAGCCCCATATAGTGAGCCAATACCGGCATATTCATATTCAGGATATAATTTTGCAACATATATACCTTTTAATAATGCCTGTGATAAATATTCAAATGAATTCTGTGCTGATGCACTCATTCTGATAATTAGTACTGAAACTAATATTCCTAAAAAAATAATTACTTTTTTCATATTTTTATTTTTTAATTATAAATTTTTTCAAATTCTCCATAATCTCCTTTGTATCCGCATTTTGGGCAGATAACTTTCACTTCATCAAAAGTCCCTTTTACAGCTTTAGCAAATAATTTAAAAGGACTTAATGGATTCAATTTTGTGCTTGCAGGATACTTTAATATTACTTCTTTCCCACATTTTGGACATTTTGCATAACCGGACATGATAGCCTCCTTAATTTAAGATTTAATTTTCCTGTTTTGTTTTATGAAATTTCATTCATTTATTAAGTGTTTATTAACTAAGTAATTCGTAATTGATTCCTGTAATTCGTAATTTTTAATTTGTAATTGATTTTGGTAATACACTTCATTTCACTGTTAAACTCTTTCATTTTACGGATAAACCCCTCCATTTCAAAGGCTGACTGCTTCATTTCACTGTTCAACCCTTTCGTTTAATAGATAGGCCTCTCCATTTCACAGGCAGACCGGTAGATTTCACAGGCGTACCTTTCTATTTCTTGAATGAACCACATCATCTACCTGACTAACCATATTATTTCAATAATAAACTACATCATTTCATTAGCAAACCGCTTCATTTTACTGGCAAACCACAGTTTTTCGGTTACAAACAGCTATTTCATGAAAATTATCCCTGTATTTCAATAATCAGTAATTTCATTTTATCATTGATTTGCTACATCTTACTTCTGTTTTGCTGTGTTTATAGCTTACACTCTTGTATTAATATATTTATTTCCCCAAATTGATATATCATACAAGAATTATTATTGTACACCATTTTAAAAATAAAAGAACGTGTATAAAAAATGCATATAAAATTAAGCTATAAAAATCGCATGTAAGAAAAAATCCAAGAGAAGGATGTTTTTATCCAATAGAATGCTCTTTTTATCCAACAGAAAATTTTTTAATAAAAATAATTCTGTTTATTTTTACAATCTTAAAAAATAATTATCATAAAATGAAATATAGAAATGTAGTATTATTTTTTATTGTAGGTATGCTTTATCAACAATTGAATGCGCAGGATCCTAACTTTTCGCAGTTTTATAATTGCCCAACCTATTATAACCCGGCATTTACGGGCTACAATGATTTCTTTTGTCTGGGAAAAGCATGGAAAACGGAATATTATAATACTTTTAGGACTAATTACCGGAAATTTAAATACGATATTGATGATAATGGATTCAGAACTGCAAATATTAGTTATGATATCGGCATTATTCCGAAAAATATGAGAAAGGAAAATTCAATAGGGGTTGGTATTATTACTTTAGATACCAAGGAAGGTTTCTATAATACTCAGTCAGTTGGAATATCCCTTGCAAGCGGAGTTCTTTTTTCTGAAGATAAAAAACTGAGGATAGGTTTGTTGGTAAATACCATTAAAAAATCAATAACTTCTTTGGATTTAACTTTTAGCAGCCAATTAGATGCCGTAATGGGAAAGGTGGACCCATATAATAGGTATACCGCTTCAACTGATATTGGGTGGTTTAAATATTACGATGTGTCCTTCGGTTCAGTTTTTACCTATGGGTTATGTCGAAACTCAAGTTATGGAGAGCCGGTAAACAACTGGATTTTCGGATTATCGGCACATCATATTTATAATAATGCTTCATATACTTTTAATAATAAAAATGAAAGAATTCCAAAGAGGTATATCGCCCAGATTAATTACAATAAATCAATTTGTACCGGGAATAAAATATATAAATACAACCGTCTTTCGCTGGCATCGGCTTTTGAGCATCAGGATAAGTTTAATACTTTGACTATAGGTGGAAATTATTATACTTATCCTGTTCTTTTCGGCTTTTGGGCAAGGAACATAATGGTTGATAAATCCGACCTTTCAGGAATTATTGAAGTTGGTTATGATTTATTTAAGCCCGATTTGCATAAATTGCTTATAAAATGTGTATTGGATTATGATTTTTGCATGTCAAACCGGCGTTATACTTATGGCGATTCTATAGAATTTACCATGATTATCAAGTATAATTATCTTTATGAGTAATTTATCTAATAAATTACATTTATGATGCCGGTATTTTTATAGCTATTGTTTGGTTTCGGAGCACCATTAACAAATTCCAGTTCAGTAATTATCCAGTAATAGGTTCCTTCCATTACTCTTTGATTTTTAAAAGTTCCATCCCAGCTTTCTGCCGGTTCAAAATTTTCTATTTTATCCGATTCCCACATTAAGTTATCCCATTTATCATAAATTTTAATATGATATTTTGTTAAGCCTATTCCTTTAGGGGTAAATACTCTGTCTTCTGGTATATCACTCGAAAACCACAAAGCGTTAGGAAGATATAACTTATAAAAAAATAAATCATAACTGATTAAGGTATCATCCGAACAGCCATATTCATTAAAACTTCTTAGGGTAATAATATGCGAACCCAGAGTTGTTATTTCAACTTGGGGATTTATCTCTGTTGATATTGAATCATTATCAAGATACCACACATAATCGGTAGCTTCACCCGATTGATTATATGTTTGCAGGTAAGCAGGTAATTTCGTTACATCGGTTTGGGCAGACTGAAAATCGAACATAAAACTGCTTTTTGGCGTAGGTAGCACCCTTATCTGTCGGTAAGCCGTGTCGGTGCAATTACTGCTTGCTTCAGAAACAAGAGTTATAATATAAACTCCAGGTTTATTATAAACGTGAAAAGGGTTTGCGCTATGAGGACTTCCGTCCCCAAAATCCCATAAATAGTATAAGGAAGTTGTATCGGGAATTAAACTTACAATATATGGAGCACAATCATCATTTATAGGGTTAATGAAAGCCGTAGGAGAATCTTTTACATAAATCTTTTTAATAAGAGAGTCAGAGCAATGCAATAATGATTCTCCTTTCAGTTTGATGTAAAATAATCCTGTAGTATCATATAAATGAGTGGGGTTGAAATCGGTAGAATAAGTGTTATCGCCAAAGTCCCATGTATATCCATAGAGATTATTTGAATAGTTTTCGATTTCAAGTCTTTCCTTTTTGCAGATACTATCCTGGTTTATGGTAAAATTAAACTCTGGAACATCATAGACATTGATATTTATTTGAGTAGAATCAACACTGCAGGTGTCTTTTGAGGCAATCCATAGATATGCATTGTATTGTCCTGAATGAGTATAAATAAATTCCGGATTTTGTAAGGTTGAACTGTTATTTCCGTCGCCAAATTTCCATAAGTAAAAATATGCTCCGAATGAAGCCTCAGAATTAAAATGTACTGTAAGTGGCGGACATCCTGAAGCATTATCAACATTAAGTATAGCTTTTGTTCTGTTTGGCAATACGAGGATAGAATCAATTATGCTATCCTTTCCACAATCATTCAATGCGGTTAATTTTACATAATAAGTTGTATCGCGATTTCCATAATAGTAAAAACAGTGTTTTACAATAGAATCATTCGTTGTTACAGGCATTGTTGTATCTCCCCAATTCCATGTATAATAATCGGGTAGTCCTATTGATTTATTCGAAAATTCTATACAGCGCGGAGAGCAAAGCCGAGTGTAACCCTGCTTAAATTTTGCTTTTGGTAAAGGGTGTATAACGAAATTATCGGAATAACTCAAAATGCCACATCGGTTTCGAAGGTTTACAGTTATAGTGTAAATAGTATCTGTATAATTACTTTGAACGAAATACAAAGTTGTATCTGTAAAACAGCTTTTGGAATAGGGTATAAAGGTATTATTTTGGCATAGCCACGAAAATTCTATGCTGTTGTCATACATTTTATGATCGAAATGTATGCTTACTTCTAATGTATCGCCACAATGGTTAGCCGGATTAAAATTCGAGAAGTTAAATTGGGGCTGTAGAGGTGCATCAATAACTACAATATTAAATGTGTCGCTATTATTGCAACCATAACGTGAAAATGCATTAATGATCACAGTATAAATTCCAGTAGAAGTATATGTATGGTTGGCGATGATATTAGGCGAATAGGTTGTATCAGTGTGTCCATCGCCAAAATTCCAATAACATTTATTTGTAAAATAAATGTTTAACAAATCGAAGCTTTTATTTATACTTACGCAAAATGTATCAGGCTGATGAACCAAAACAGGTAGTGGATCAACCTGGAAGATTAACTGATCCTGACTATCGCAAAAGGGATAGTTTATTGTATCCTTGCAATGTAATGTAAATAAATAATTGCCAGGTACGGTTGTAGTAAAATCGCCATTAACAGTATCATTAAAAATTATATCGGAACTGTTGCACGACCACCAATGCTGATTTGTTTGGCAGTTTCCTTCAATATGAAAATTTGTATTCTGAATACAATTTCCGGTATCCAATCCTGCATTGACAGAAGGCAGAGCAATTACTGTTACATAAAAACTACTGTCAACGGTACAATTCTGGATATTCCCATACATAAAATTAATTTTGAACAATCCGGCTTGGTTTGGAGTAAAATATCCATCATCAGTAATGGTACACGGAGTGGATAAATCGCAACTCCATCCGGTGTTTGCAAGTTGATGGTTTACTCTCGCCCTAAAATAAACTGGAGCTTGCGATAAACAAACAGATATATTTTGTGGAAACTCGGTTATTACTGGTCGGTTAATAATTTCAATAGAGTCAGCAAGTGTAAATATCCCACATTCATTATGAGCAGTAATAGTAATTCCAAATGTACCTGGATTGTTGTATATAATATTTCCGGGTATTTTATTTGAAGAAGATGAAGGCACTCCTCCTTCAAACTGCCATGAATAAGTATCTATGGTACCAAAGGCAGAATCGAAAATTGCTGTTGGCATATAATTATATGGTGTACAATTTGGACCTAGTGAATGAGAATAGGTAATATTGGGTTTGTCTTTAGCAATAATATTTATAAATATTGTACTGTCGGAACAGTTATTTTCAGCTTTCAATGATACTTTATAAATTCCTTTTGAAGTAAACCTGATTACAGGATTTATAGATGTTGAATCTGAATGTATAAATACAAAACCTGTATCGGGGATTATAGTCCATTTAAAAGTTAACTCTCCTCCGCTCGATTGATTTGTGAAGTTTACTTCAAAAGGAATGCAGCCCTGATTAGTATTTTGAGTGGCTTTTGCAACTGGTTCGGGGTCTATTTCTATTTTAAAAAAAGCAGTATCTTTTCCACAAAAATTATTGGCTATCAAAAATCCATCGAATGTTCCTGATGTGTTGAACGTTTGTGATGGAGGGCTGTAACCTGTATAAGTCAAACCATTACCAAGATCCCAGAAATATGTATCATTGGATGCACACCCTGGTCCAAAACCCGAATATGATAAATTATTATAATTAATTGGCTGACCGATACATCCTTTTAGTCCTGAGGTATCAACTCTGGCAATGGATTTCGACCAAATAATACTTGTCGTTCGTGTTGAGCTTCCGTTGCCACATGTATTAGCAATTGACATCACAACCGAAAAGTAATGACTTGGATTAGGACAGGATGAATTTATATAAGTATGTTCGATTAAGTTGTTGTACAATATAACACTATCGTGAGTCCAGTAAACCATGCTTGATCCATCGCCGAAATCAAAATCATAAGTTGTAGATGGCGAATTATCTGTATGTCCGCTAATGATAAACTGGTATGTCTCGGGTGCACATGTTGGTGAATAACTCCCATTAAGGTCAATCGCACCTTGGGGATAGGCTTCGTTGCCTACTATATATGTTGTCGTTCCCATGCATCCATTATCTCCCAAAGCAGAAAATACTAGGTTAAAAGCGCCAAGCTGGGTATAAGTATGCTGTAAATTAATAAATCCAATTACAAGCCCCGTGGCAAGAGGAGAGCCATCTCCCCAGTCAATAGTGTAGCTTCCCGATGTAATACAGAAATTATTTGGGGTTATATCGTTTACGGAGATTGTAAAATTTGGATTTGCAGGTGATGGAGGGGGATCATTATAGCAATTTTTAAACTCCGGAGAGCTCAAATTTTCGTGTAATTGTGGTTCGGGGCGTCTTTTAACCTGAACAACTTTTTGTACTGTATCCCCAAGAGGGTTGTTATGGGAAGTATCGTGCACAATTAATGTAACTGCATAGTTTTGGGTGCCACAACCGAAGACATTAAATATATGCTTAGGGTTTGCAATATGCGAATATCCATCGCTGAAACTCCAGTTGTAAACATATTTTGCAGGATTGCCTCCTGTTACTGTTGAAGTAAAACTTATGTTTGTACCCGAACAGGTATTATCGGGAGTAAATGTAAAATCTACCGATAATTGTGCTAAAAGGGGATATGTAATAAATATTAAGCTGACCACTAACAGTTGTTTTTTCATCAATAAATAAATTTAAAACATGTGACAGATACGCTAACGACATTTAATGAATTTATCCCGAAAATTAGGATATCGTTTCAGGGTATTGTAATTATTTTCTTAATATTTGAAGTTTAACTGTTTCCTTCATCAGATTATCAATCTCAAATAAGATTATATATTCACCATCAGCCAATTGTGGTAACGTGATGTTGGTATTGTTTTCAATATGATGATTTTTATAAAGTAAATTTCCATTCAAATCGTAGATATAAAAATGGCATGGCCATTTAATAAAATTTGGCAAAACAATATTTATTTCATTTTTTGCAGGATTTGGAAATATCTTTAATATTTTGCTGTTTTCAATAATTCCGACAGTTGATTTTCTCCAACCAATATCATAATTACTATATCCTGAGCTATATCCCGTGGTGTTTGAACCAGTATTGTTATCGGAAGCTCTTACCCAATAGTAATATTCTATACCTGGTAATGCTGTAGTGTCAGAATATTCTGTGTTTATTATCCATTCGTTAAACGATTTAGTTGAAGTTTCAGGATTGTTTTCTGTGTTTCTATATACCATATAATAATACCCAGGCAGTGTTTCATTCCAATAAATATTAACTGCTGTAGTATCTTCTCCATCTGAAGCATTTATACCGGTAGGAGCATCTATAAGGTTTTGAAAAATAAAACTTTTAATCTCAATTTCAATGTCATTATTATTTGCGGGAGGGTTTAAATAAAGCCAAAGATTTATTCTCGTATTTTCCCTGTTTGGAACAGGCATATACTCTCCGTAATATTTCCATGTATTGAATAAGTTATTTTCACCATCATAGCTATTGAAAAATACAGTGTCATTAGTCCATATAAATTCATGTATAGAATTTTCTGCCGAGCCAACATTTAAGCGGTAACGATTGCCGGTAACATCCCAAGGCTGTATTACATATTGAAAATTTGAATCTGCTTCATTTCCCCAGCGTGATGCCTCTAAATCAATTTCGGCGTAATAATTATTGTTTGCATAGTCATCCCAGGTAAATAATCCCAATACCGCATTCTTATCCAATGTGTCCAGGCGATTATTTATTGAAAATCTATATTTCCCGTAACCTAATGAAGTGTCGGCAATTACTTCAGAGCAATACCATAATCCATCATCAGGATGATGTGCAATTTTTAAATGTAAATGTTGTTCTTCATCTATAAAAATATCAGATGTGTCAGCAGAAAACAAATTTGGACCTGGTCCTATGGCACATCCTGCCGAATTATTTTTAACTGTCCATTGTAAACCTGAAAATTCTATTTTTCTTTTTCCTTGTTTACGAATTGTATTACAGTTAGGAAACTGGTATAGCTCATCGGGTAATTTATTCTGAAATGAAATCCCTGGAATCGTATAACTGTCAGGTACAATAAATGCTGTAAATCTGTCTGCATAAGCATCACATCCACCTGTTGTAACATTACAATACCATGAACTGTCGGGTAATATTATAGTGAGTGGCGAAGAACCATAAGGTTTTACCCACCACCAACCATCAAAATATAAATAAACAAGTATTCTTTGATCGCTTATAGTTGTATTGGAAATTTTCCCAGTGAGATATTCAGTGCTTTCCCATGCAGGAATATGATTAAATGAAACAGTTTGCGAAAATGAAACTTCTGATAACAATAAAATTGCAATAATTAATGAATGAAATTTTTTCATTTAGAGTAAATTATATTTAAGGATTGTTTGACTTATTTCAAACTGTAATTACAATTGTAGCATATAAATGTCGTATTTGGATTTACTGTATTGCATTCATGACAGTTTTAATTAATTAATTATTTATCAATGTTTTATATTAAATATTTTACTCTTCCCTTCTCTACTCAACTTTTATTTCGAGGCTCTCATCTTTTCTTATTTCAAATTCAATGGAATAAGGTTGAAAGCCAGAGATGATTACTTTGAAGATATAGTTGTCTGGTTCTTTTAGTTGAATGGTAAACTCCCCGTTGGCTTCAGATAATGTTTCAATAATTTAAAAATTGACTTTAAAAAGGTCAATAAAATTAATGAATGAAAATATTATGCAAAAAAAAATCCAAGAGAAGGATGTTTTTACCCAAGAGAATACCCTTTTTATCCAATAAATGGATATTTTTGACTTTAATAAAGATATGTTACCATTAAATATAAAGGCAAGATATCAGCTTAAACCATGCTATAGAGTATTAGGTTTTAATTGCATTTTTTATTTTCTGCACCTTCCGAATGCTTCCATAAATGATTTTCTGTATGTATCACCTAAAGGGATGGTATTTTTATCATTAAGATGGATATTCCCGTCTTTTGATAACCCTGTAACGAATTTCAGATTGACAAGAAATGAATGATGTACACGTAAGAAGCAATTTTTCATTAAAATTTTCTCATAATATTTCAAATGCTTTGAACTGGTAATACTTTTACCTTCAATGAAAATAAATAAAGTACAATATTCTTCTGCTTTGCAATATACAATATTTTGAAAGTCAATAACCTTATATTCACTGCCAGTGGAAATCATCAGTTTGTTGAAATTATTTAATTGATTTTCCTGGTGTTTCAGAAGTTCATGTATGTTGGTTTGCAAAATTGAATTTGCAAATTCTTTTCTTACCCTGTTCATTGCTTCTATTAACTCTTGTACCGATAATGGCTTCATTAAATAATGAACTGCATAGAAATGGAAGGCTTCAACAGCATATTGTTGAAATGCAGTCATAAAAATAACTTTGTAATTAAAATGGTTGATTTGCCTTAAAACGTCGAATCCTGTTCCATCGGGTAATTCAATGTCTAAAAATAAAAGTTGTGGCTGATGTATAGAAATGGCAACCAATGCTTTTTTAACACTGCCTGCTATGTTTACTATTTCCACATCGGGGCAATATTCTTCCAGGTAATTTCTCAAAATTTCCTGTGCGGGAATCTCATCTTCAATGATTATAGTCTTTATCATAATATTTAAATGTTTAATGATTAGTTTTTAATGCTTAATGGATTTCTTTAATCTTTCAAATGATTATTAAACTTCTTAACCTCTACTTAACGGGTATTTCAATAATTACCCTTGTCCCAGGATAGAATAATTCCGGATAACAATCATGATATTCAATTTTATATTTTGTTTTCTTCAGTGCATTGACTATTTCAAGGCGCTGTTCAATGTTTATCAATCCTTTTGAAGGTCGGTTTCTCTGTTCCTTACTTTTATTTTGCAGTGATTTTTTCATTCCTACACCATTATCTTCCACTATACATCGCATAGCGTCTTTGCTAAACTCATGGAAAGCAATTATAATCAGTCCTTTTTCTGCTTCAAGATTTCTTACCCCATGCCAGATAGCGTTTTCTATTATAGGTTGTACCATAGATGGCATTATTTCAAGAGTAGTACAATCGAGTTTTTCATCAATTGAGATTGTATAATCAAATTTGTCTGAGAAACGTAGATGCTCCAGTTGCAGATAGCTTTTTAACATGTCTATTTCATCCTGAAAAGGAATATATTCGAGCGATGAATGGTTTAAAAACGAACGAATAAGATTTGAAAATTCTACTATATATTTATTAGCCGACAATTTATCACTTGTAGAAATAAAATAATTGATCGAATTTAATGAGTTAAATACAAAGTGTGGATTCATCTGGCTTTGTAGTACTTCCAGTTTCAGTTGATCCTGTTTTCTTTTTTCTATCAGGCGGTTCTGCCGGAGTTGCATAAATATAATTATGCTGATTATACCGGATATAATCATAAAAACCAATAATTTGAATACAATTGTCTGGTAAAAATAGGCGGGTATATCTATTTGCAGCGAGGCATTCTTTTCCCAATTGCCGTTGGCATCGGTAGCCTGGAGACAGAACGTGTACCTGCCTGGCGGAAGACTGGCATAATTTACGATACGATTCCGGCTATCCGTACTAATCCATTCGTTTTTATATCCCTGAAGGCAGTAACGATAACGTATTTTTTCGGCATTCACAAAATCAACGCTGGCAAACGATATCTCAAAATTACCTTCCCCTTTTTGCAAATGGATTTCAGTGATTTCATAAATGGGTTGGTTAAAATAACGCTCACGTCCCGAAACTTTAAACCCGGTAAATAAGAGTGGCGTTTTATTGTTTTTTTCCTTTCTATCGAGGCTATCGGGATAAAAGCTTACAAAACCGCCCATTCCACCAAACAGCATTTCTCCTTCTTTCGTCTGGCAGGCTGCATCAGCATTAAATTCAACAATTTTTAAACCATCACTTTTGCTGAAATTCCGGAAAAGACCGGTGCGGGGATTAAACCGCGAAATACCGGTGTTGCTACTTATCCACAGATTGCCTTTTTTATCTTTCAGGATGTTGTAGGTTGTATTGTTGGCTAATCCGTCCTTGGTGGTATATATTTTTGATTGATGCGTCAGCTTATCAAAGCGACAGATTCCCCCGCCAAGCAACGCCAGCCATAAATCATGGTTATCACCTTCTACAATATATTCAATATTGTATCGCCCGGGAACACGATAGATTTGAATATCCTGTTTATTGTCTTTCCCTTTAAACAATAATTGACTTTTAGCCATTCCAACCCATTGATTCCCTTCTTCGTCGTTAAGCATGGAGTAAATTCCATTATCATTGATTTGCTTATAAAAATCTACGGTTAAGGTTAATGAATTAAAATGCAGGAATCCTTTATCTCCTCCTGCCCAGATATTCCCCTTTTTATCTAAATTTAATATTTTGAAACAAGATAAAAAATCATCCTTATT
Source organism: Lentimicrobiaceae bacterium (assembly GCA_023227965.1). NCBI lineage: Bacteria > Pseudomonadati > Bacteroidota > Bacteroidia > Bacteroidales > Lentimicrobiaceae > Lentimicrobiaceae bacterium. The sequence continues at coordinate 28,453 of JALOCA010000026.1, forward strand.
TTGGATATACGGGTATTTTTTCAAATGACACCGTTCAAATGTCTTACGGAAATAATCATAGCGAAAAAGAGCCCCATTAATATAGCCTATCCACAAACCACCATGATTATCCTCAATGAAAGTTCTGGCTTGTCCTCCCAATTGCACTAATTCATCAGGTAAAAAATTGCCCTTTTCGAAAGTTCCATCAGGATGTAAAGTTAAAAGATAATTATAATTATTTGTTCCCACCCAAATATCGCGGTTTTTATCTTTAAACAAGCCAAATACCGCAACTTCCTCTTTGGTTTGTGTTGGTGTAAGATAATGCCTGAAAAATTTCCCAGTGGTTATAATTTTATTTAATCCGGTACCCTCCTGTGAATTTATATATAAACTGCCAAACCAAATGCTGCCATTATTATCAATAAAATAGGTTTCCACATTTTGAGTCAGATTAGGATTGGGATGAAAGGTCTTACCAGTTTTAGGATTATAAACAAAAAGACCATCGGGGATTGACGACCAGATAATAGGATGTTTAAAACTGAATTCATTTCTTGGTATCTTTTTGTTATATCGGATAAAAGCATTATTCGCAGGCTTCAGAAGAAATAAGCCATTGTTGGACGTAACCCATACGCCATGCCTGCCATTATAAATGGAAAAGATATAAGAAATATTGAAAATCATTTTATCTTCTAAAAAGGGAAACATGTAAATTTTAATGGGTTGTACAATATTTTTTTCAAGATAAGCATTAGCAATTACCGTACACTTTACCACCTGATTTTTCTTTACTATCCATAAATTGTTCAGGTTATCAAACACTATCCTGTCATCCCAGGTGTTTAAACTTTTACCCTTTTCATCAACAAAAGAATAATGTATGAATCGCCGGCTGACATGATCAAATTTTTCAAATCCCCGGTTGCCCAATGCCCATAAATTTCCATAATTATCGGTTGAACAACTATAAATAGCATCAGAAACAATATAATTGGAGTCCTTAGGATTTTTTTTGCTATTATATCGTATAAAGCAATCCTTAGAACGTTCGTAGCGGCAAATAGTCTGTACTGCCCAAACCCAGACATTGTTGGCTTTATCAATACGTATCTCGTGTAAATCAATGTTCGACAGGCTTAGGCTATCGGCAGGATCATGATAATATGCCCGAAACTCATTACCATCGAAACGGCATAAACCATCCCAGGTTGAGAACCATAAAAACCCGTTTTTATCCTGTGCTATACAACGTACCTGATTATTGGGCAAACCATTTCCTACGGTATAGCTCCGGATATAGTAATCTTCATCCTGTGAGAAAGCTTGCAAACACAGGCTCTGAAAGAATAAATACAGAAATATTGAACAGGCATACTTCATGGAGTATGCAATTTAAATTCAGCTATAAAAATAATAATATTCCAAACACAAAAAGTATATAAATTTGAATAAAAAAATTCCCTTTTGTCATTTATCGCCCCGGTTGTATGTTTCTTGTTAACTTTGCCGAAATTTCATTAAAGGATGGAAAAATTAGTCGTTTTAACCGGTGCCGGTATCCTTGCCGAAAGCGGTATCAAGACCTTCCGCGACAGCGACAGTTTGTGAAAAAATTATCGGATTGAAGATGTGTGTACTCACCGCCTGACTTCATAATACCAAAGTAGTCATTGATTTTATAATATAAATATCCGTTTTAGCCAACGAACATAATTTTTTCGAGCGAAGCGGGCGCAGTCTTGACTTTTTTGGGGCAATGCCCTTCTTTTTTATCATTTGGGTAATATATCCGACAATCATTTAATTTTGCTATTGTTTTTTTTCGCATAAAGAATAACTATTTTTGCAAAAAATAATCAAGAGATGGATTTAAGTAAAATTCTTTCGGTAAGTGGGAAAGCCGGTTTGTATAAAATGGTAGCCCAAGCTAAAAATGGTGCAATAGTTGAGAGTCTTGCTGATAAAAAACGGATTCAGATATTCTCTGGCGACAATGCAAGTACTCTGGAAGAAATCAGTATTTATACCCTTAACGACGACTTGCCCCTGAAAGATGTGTTCAAAAAAATGTATGAAAACCTTAAATGCGGTAAAGCACTTGAAAGTAAAGCGGATGAAAAAAGCTTAAAATCTTTTTTTGAGGAAATTATTCCAGATTACGACAAAGATAGAGTGTATGTTTCCCATATCCGGAAAATATTGTCCTGGTACAATCTGTTACTCGAACATAATTTGCTTGAGTTTGAAGATGAGGATAGCAAGAAGGAAGAACCCATAGCGGAAAAACCCAAAGAATAATCGTTAAGTCCATCGTTACGATGGACTTTTTTTGTGTATTTTTGAAAGTAATTTTGAGTTATGGCTAAATACATACAAGACTTTAAGGTGCTGAATAAGGAAATGCTCAGCGGAGGCAACTTCCGGTTACTGCTACAACCGGATATTCCGCTACCAACCATCTTTCCAGGTCAGTTTGTAGAAGCAAAAGTGGAAGATTCTCCTTCTACTTTTCTGCGGAGACCTTTTTCTGTACACGATGTGGACTATAAAAACAACACCTTGTCTCTGCTGATAAAAAGTGTAGGCGCAGGAACCCGAAAATTATCTACTCTTGTACATGGCGATAATCTTAATCTGGTATTTCCTCTTGGTAAGGGATTTTCTATCCCTGAAAATAAAAAAGTTTTATTGGTAGGTGGTGGATGCGGAGTAGCTCCTTTGTTGTTCCTTGCACGCTCTCTTGCCGGCAACCACAACGAGTTGACGATAACAATAGGAGGGAAGACGGCTTCTGATGTTCCTTTGAAGGAAGAATACCAGAAATATGGAGAAGTTTATGTGGCTACGGAGGATGGGAGCCTCGGTTTTAAAGGTTTGGTAACCCATCATCCGGTATTTAATCCGGTTTCAAAGGACTTCACTGCTATTTACACCTGCGGACCGGAAGTGATGATGAGAGCAATGGCTAAAATAGCACGTGCCAGTAATCTCCCTTGCGAAGTATCCCTCGAAAATATGATGGCATGTGGTATTGGGGTTTGTCTTTGCTGTGTTGTGAAAACAAATATGGGAAATCAATGTGTATGTACCGAAGGCCCGGTATTTAATATTAATAATTTACAAGGATGGTAGATATTAAAGTTAATATTCATAAGCTTATGCTTTCCAACCCGGTGCTTACGGCTTCGGGTACTTTTGGAAATGGCTACGAGTTTGAAGATTTTTTTGATGTAAACCGCCTTGGCGGGATAGTGGTAAAGGCTACTACCGCCGAAGCTCGCCAGGGGAATGATTATCCACGTATGGCAGAAACGGCTTCGGGCATGCTGAATGCCGTTGGGCTGCAAAACAATGGCGTAGATTATTTTATCCAGGAAATATATCCTCGTATAAATCACTATACTACCAATGTTATTGTGAATGTGTCGGGTTCTACGGTGGAAAGTTACGTTGAAGTAGCAGAAAAGATCAATTCTCTGGAAAAGATACCGGCTATTGAACTGAATATTTCTTGTCCTAATGTGAAAGAAGGTGGGATGGCTTTCGGAACTAATTGTATTTCGGCTATGGAAGTTACTTCTGCCGTTCGTAAAGTGTATGATAAAACACTTATCGTGAAACTTTCGCCCAATGTTACGGATATTGCAGAGATAGCACTGGCGGTGGAAGAAGCCGGGGCGAATGCAGTGTCGCTCATCAATACTTTATTGGGAATGGCTATCAATGCCGAAACGCGCAAACCGGTTCTTTCTACCATCACCGGGGGACTTTCCGGTCCGGCTATTAAACCTGTTGCCCTGCGCATGGTTTGGCAAGTTGCCAAGGCGGTAAAAATTCCGGTGATAGGCATGGGAGGCATCACTAATGCTGCTGATGCCATCGAATTTTTGCTTGCCGGAGCTTCTGCAGTGCAGGTAGGTACCGCCAACTTTATTGATCCTTTGACAAGCATTAAAATTATTGATGGTATTGGGAAATATCTTAAACGAAATAATATTAAATCAGTTAGAGATATTATTGGAAATCTAAGTTATTAGTTGATGGATAAATTTAGTCTCGAAACGAAATATTATTTTTTCAATTCCTCCTCATCAAAATTGTTTTCATCAGCATCATAATTATAATACTGATTTTCGAGTTGCTCCATTTTTGTTGTCGAAGGGGGAGATGTTTGTTGTGCAATTTTTACAGTTGTAGGCTGCATTTCTGGATTAGGGGTATTTTCTGACTTTCCTGGTTTGGTTTTATCCATTTGGGTTTTAAATTGTGTATTCTCGCGGGTGGTTTCATATACAATTTCTTTCAGGTCTTTATTTTCCTGAATAACCATACGAAGCTCTTCATTAAGTTGTGCAACTTTATTTTCAAGTTGAGTTTTTTCAGCTTGGTATTTATCTGTTTTGGCTTTTAATTCAGCGATTTCCGATTGAAATGCCAATACTTTTTTCTGGATAAGTTCGGCTATTTGTGAAAAACCTGCCATACCTTTTTATTTATAAATTTTTAACTTCTGCCCTGCTTCTATCTGGTCGGCATCTTCTATATTATTATCTATCATTATTTTAGTATATTTTCCCTTGTCTCCATACACTTTTTCAGCTATTAATTGTAAGGATTCTCCTTTTCCTACCTCATAAAAATACAATCCTCTTGCATTTCCGCTGGTGAGTTTTCCACTGGAAACAGGTTTTACAGCAGGCGTTGGTTTTACATTTTCAGGTGCAGGAGCCGGATTATTTTCATTGTTTTTTTGGAGGTCAATTATTTTTAATAATAAAGCATCATTATTACTTTTTAATTTTTCAATTTGCTGCGATTGTTTTGTTAGTTGTTCATTTACAATAATATCTTTTTGGTTTTCTGCTGTTGTGTAAAAATAATATATATAAACACAACATGCTGAAGCTAAAATAAAAAGTATTGCAAATAATATAGTAAAAATATTTTTCCCTTGTTTATTTTCAGTAATGTTATCAATGAGTTGGAATATTTCAAGATCTGATTTACATTTTGGGCAAGTAGTTGCCCCTGTTTTTATTCCCGTGGTTTTACAAATTGGACAATCCATGGTCATTTATTAAAATAAGAATTAATATCTATAAATAATTTTTCAAAACGGGCAAGAGTTGTTTCGGAAAAGAAATCGGAGGTGTAACGTTCGGAGGCAAATTTTTGTGCTATTTGTAATGGATGTAATGGTTTTTCGAACATTTTAATAAGTTGATTATTTATGGATTCATTACTATTTTCATCCAATATTATGTTATCTTCACAATCAAGACTGTATATTTTAGAAAATTCACTGACTGAAAAAATATCTTCTATTCCTGCATTTTTGATTTTGCAATAGTTATCAAAAGTAAGTATAAAATCAGAAAGGAAGCCAGATAATTCACCTGTTTTTGTATTGTTTTTGTCCGCTTCGAGTTTGCTGGAATTAATTAAGCATAGGTAAGTGCTATGTTCGGAACGCAACAAAGAAATGAAAGCCAATAGTTTGCTTATACCGCCCACTGGTACTAGTTTAATCTTGTCATTTAATCCATTCCGGTGTAGCGATTGCAGAAGTTCCGACATCACTTCGAGGAAAATCATTGTTGCAATATCTTCTACGATACAATTTTTATCGTTGTTCAATAAACGGTTTGCCATTCCGAAACCGATAGCAGCTTTCAGGGGATAAAGTGTTTCTGTATTGGTTTCTCTTTCAATTTCCGAGATAAAACTGCCAGTTCCTTTGTCGCAAACGGTTCGCACCCTGTCAATTTCTTTGGGATTTATCATGAAGGGAGAATGGGTAGTATATATGATTTGGTATTTTTCGGAAAGGTCTTCGATAAAACGCAGCATATCAGCCTGGGCAGTAGAATGCAAATTTAAGCCGGGTTCATCCAGTAATAGGATATAGTTGGAATCATTTTTTTTCTGAATTCTGCTGAACCATACTATAAATGAGAAAAATGTGTTTAAGCCTTTACTCCTGTTTTTTAAAGGGAGAGTAACTTTTCTCCGGCTATTGCGGATACGGATATCGAGGATTTTATTTTTTTCGTTTACCTTGTTTTCAATTTCAAATTTTATCTCAAGATCGCGGTCGGTACTCCAGTATTTGAAAATTTCATTAGTTACAGTGTTCGCTGTTGTTTCTATATTAGCAAGATACGATTCGTAATCGTCGGAGGAAATCAGTTCATCAATGTTAATATTTGCTAATTCAAAGAAAGCTCTTGAAATTTTTAATGAATCATCGTCTAATTGTAAATTTTTTAAATCGTTGATATTGATACGAGAAGGTAAAGCATAAAATTCATCAAAATACCAGAATTTAGGAATAGCCGGCTTGAGATAATGTTTTGCAATATATCCTTTTATCTTATTTTCCCATTGGTAAGCTTTCAATACAACATTTTTATTGAGGTCATTCACAATTTGGTTGAGGATATCGTCAGATTTTTTTTCCTTCCAGAGTTCAATAAGATCGGTTGTAGTATTAACTTTTTCCAGTTGCGAACGAAGGCTTTCCGTAAGGTCGTACTTACTCAAAAAAGTCTCAAGAAATTTTTTTTCATTGGTTTTCAAATCAAACCAAATGGTTTTTCCATTAAAGGAAATTCCATAGGAAAAATAGTTATTGGTAAACACGCCTTTTCCCAAGTCACTTTCGATTTCTTTCATCAGCTTTGCATCAATTTCAAAAGTGCAGCGAATACATTCCTGGTCTGTTTCGGTGTTGATAAATTTACTAAGTTGATTTCTCGGGTAATCTGCAACAATGTTTAATTTAAATTTACTGTCTTTTTCAAAGTAATTCACTTTTGCCAATGCTTCCAAAAAAGCTGTTTTTCCGGATTCGTTTTTCCCAATAAGCAGCGTAACCCTATCATTAATTCGTATCTCCTGCTCTTCTGTAAAGCTTTTATATTTGAAGATGTTAACTTTTATTAGTTTAAGCATGGAAGGCTGTTTTTGTTCAATACTCTTTGAAGAAAATTCAAATAGATAATTAAAATTCAAATATACATAAATTGTTAAAGTAACAATACGTGCTGAAAAATGATTTTTGTTGCAATTTTTCGTTAATTTGCAACAAAAATAGGATATGAATTTGTTGTTATTAGGCTCTGGAGGAAGGGAACATGCACTGGCATGGAAACTTAGGCAAAGTAGAGGACTAAAGCGTTTGTTTGTTGCACCCGGTAATGCAGGTACCGGAACATTAGGTACTAATGTGGCACTTGCAATCAATAATTTTGAAGATGTAAAGCGTTTTGTGCTTGAAAATGATATTGATATGGTAGTTGTTGGTCCCGAAGAGCCTTTGGTAAATGGTATTCACGACTTTTTTTTGAACGACAACCTGTTGCACAATGTTTCTGTAATCGGACCCTGTAGCCATGGAGCCTTGCTGGAAGGAAGCAAGGCATTTGCAAAAGATTTTATGGAAAGACACTCCATTCCTACTGCCGCTTATAAAACATTTTCCGTTGCTGATTTAGAGGGTGCTATCCAATTTTTACAATCTTTGCAACCACCTTTTGTTTTAAAAGCCGATGGGCTGGCGGCAGGCAAGGGAGTACTAATTTGCAATGATATACAAACAGCCGAAGAAGAACTCATTGCAATGTTGCAAGCGAAAAAATTTGGCAGGGCTTCTGAAAAAGTTGTTATCGAACAATTTTTGCAAGGAATTGAATTGTCTGTTTTTGTAATTACCGATGGCAATTCCTACAAAATATTACCCGAGGCAAAAGATTACAAAAGAGTAGGTAACAACGATACAGGACCGAATACCGGAGGTATGGGAGCTGTGTCGCCTGTAATCTTTGCAACAGAAGAATTCATGCAAAAAGTTGAAGAACGCATTGTTAAGCCTACTATAGAAGGATTGAAAAAGGAAAACATATCTTATAAAGGGTTTATCTTTTTTGGGCTTATAAAAGTGGGTAATGATCCCTATGTTATCGAATACAATTGCCGGTTGGGAGATCCCGAATCCGAAGTAATTCTGCCTCGTTTACAAAACGATCTTCTCGAACTGTTTATGGCTGTTGCTGATCAGCATTTGGATACTATAACAATAAATATTGATTCTCAATATGCTGCGGCTGTAATGCTCGTTTCGGGAGGATATCCGGGAGAATACCTCAAAGGGAAAAATGTGAAAAACTTACATTTATGCGATGGCAGTTTGATTTTTCATGCAGGTACTGCCTGCAAAGAAAATACAAATGAAGTAATAACTTCCGGAGGCAGGGTTTTTTCCATTACTTCTACTGCAACAACCTTACAAAAAGCATTAGAAATTTCATATACAAATGCAAAAAAAATTAGTTTTGAAGGAAAGTATTTCAGAAATGATATTGGTTATGATTTATTAAAAATGGGAAAGTGATAAATATATTTAAAGCTTCATATCCTTTTCAGTTAACTTGCATTATATTGGCTGCCCTTGTTTTGTGGAGTAAATCTTTTTTAGGCAGTCCACCACCTCTCAGTGCTATTGGAACGGAAACCTTATATTGTTATTTAATAACTAATTTACAACATTTTCCTGCATTGATGAGCATTTTTGCATTTTTGCTACTTATATTTGAAGCACTGTTTTTTAACTTAGTTTTACACGAAAATAATCTCATTTCAAAAGGTACATTTTTACCTGCTTTTCTTTATATTTTGCTTATGAGCAATACCGTAAATATGCTCACCATACATCCTGTTCTTTTTGCTAATTTTTTTCTTATTCTTTCTTTGCAGAAATTTTTTAAATGTTATGGGAAAGAAGATTCATTAACTGAGTTTTTTGGTATTTCTTTTTATATTTCTATCGGGTCGTTTTTTTATTTTTCCATGATATATATATATTTATTTATTTTAATGGGATTAATTTTATATCGTATATTGGGATGGAGAGAATGGTTTATTTCTTTCCTTGGTCTCCTAATGCCTTATTTTTTCTATTTTATATACAGATTCTTAACAAATAAAATTCCAATAATTCCGGATATATACACTTATTATATACAAAATATAAAATTATTTAGTTTACACTTTAAATTAATAGATATTCTATTTTATTCATTTTTGTTGTTATTAATTATTATTGCTGTCCCACGTTCGATTCTTGAAATTAGTGATAAAGTTGTTGCTGCTCGTAAAAAAAATTATCTGCTAATTTATTTAATATTTTTTTCTGTTATATTAATTCCTTTTTCAACCATTTCTTTTGATATACATTGGGGAATGATTTACTTACCCTTTTCTGCAATTTTGGGTATTTCTTTATTTTCTCACAAAAGAAAAAAAATGTCTTCTTTTTTACTTCTATTTTTATCTCTTAGCATTTTTTATAAATTATTTTTTGTCTAAATGTTACTTGCCAGGTATTCAGAATTTCCCAATGAGGCAGGATGCGACGAGGCTGGAAGAGGGTGTCTTGCAGGTCCGGTATTTGCTGCTGCGGTTATATTTCCTGATGATTATTGTAACAATGAGTTGAACGATTCAAAAAAATTGGGTGCATTGAAAAGGAATAAGTTGAGGAAAATTATTGAACATGATGCTTTAGCATGGAGTGTAGCTAGTGTTGATGCTGAAGAAATTGATGTTCTGAATATTTTAAATGCTTCCTTTTTGGCTATGCACAAAGCGATTGAACAACTTTTAGTTATACCTTCTTTTTTGCTCATTGACGGAAACCGGTTTTTAGCTTATAAAAACATTTCCTGTAAGTGTATCATTCATGGTGATGCTTTGTATCAATCAATTGCGGCAGCTTCTATCCTTGCAAAATCGTACAGGGATGAATATATGGATTTGATAAATGGCGAATTTCCGTATTATGGCTGGATTAAAAACAAAGGATACCCCACCAAAGAGCACCATCTGGCAATTGCCCGCTATGGATTATCTCCATACCACAGAAAGAGTTTCAATATGAATCCGCAACTCAAGATCAATTTTTAATAACTTATTGTTTTAAAAGCATGTTCTCGTAAGGAAGCCGGTTAAGGATTGACCTGCCCAAAGTAACTTCATCAATGTATTCAAGTTCGTCGCCAATGGCAACCCCCCGGGCAAGAGCGGAAATAAATACCTGGTTTTCATTACATCGTTTATAAATGTAAAAGTGGGTTGTTTCACCCTCTATTGTAGTGGGAAGTGCCATTATCAGTTCACGGATAGTACCTGTTTTGATTCGTTGCACCAATTCTTCTATATTTAGGTTATTAGGTCCAATGCCCTCCATCGGAGAAATTACTCCTCCCAGAATGTGATAAACACCTCTGTACTGTGAAGTGTTTTCAATTGCCATTACGTCTCTAATGCTCTCCACCACGCAAATTGTTGAATGATCGCGTGTTACATCGGAGCAAATATTGCAAATATCTGTATCTGAGATATTATAACAATACTTGCAGTAATTAATTTCTTTTCTTAACCGTAATATTGCATTGCCAAGTGCATCTGCATAATGTTCTTCCTGTCGGAGAAGATGCAAAGCAAGGCGGAGTGCTGTACGTTTTCCTATACCCGGCATTTTCGACAATTCATTTACTGCATTCTCAAGGAGTTTGGAAGGATAGGCATTCACGGCTTTTATTGTTTTTTTGAATTTATAATTTCCATGTTCGGGGAATACATTTTTACAGCAAAACTATTATTAGTTTTGTGCCTTCAAAATTACTTAAAATACAACTTGCATGAAAATATTGTTTTGTTTACTAGGATTGCTCATCTCCACCTTTACTTTTTCTCAGAAATTGAGTGATGAAAAAATAAATGTTACTGATACAAAAGGTAGAAAACAAGGCTATTGGAAAAAAATAGATGAAACCGGCAACTTGAAATACCAAGGACAATTTAAAAACAATATTCCAATTGGCGAATTTAGGTATTATTATCCCAAAGATATTTTAAAAACGTTTTTAGTTTATTCTGATAATGGTAAAGTATCCCGCACTACTACTTATCATAGAAATGGAAAGGTTATGGCTGTGGGTAAATATGTAAAAGAAAAGAAAGATAGTATCTGGACTTTTTTTGATGAAACGGGCTGCATGATTTCAAAAGAGCTGTACAGGCTTGGACTAAAAGAAGGTGTTCATTTAAATTATTATCAGGACGGAAAAGTTTCTGAAAAAACTACTTGGAAAAATGACATAAAACAAGGGGAATGGGTACAATATTTTCCTGATGGAAACATAAAAGTTTCCGCAAATTATTCTAATAACTTTTTAAATGGCAAAGCTGTTTTTTATTTTCCTGATGGAAAAACAATGGTTAGCGGAGAATACCATAAAGGAAATCGTGAAAATGAATGGCTATATTATTCTGATACAGGTTTAATTGAAAAAAAAGAAATATATAAAAACGGATTCCTGATAAAGGAAATTAAAATGGAAAAAGATTCTAATGCAATAATTGACTAATTATTTTTGCTGCTATTCATTATTCTTTATTTTTGGTTTTTATTATTAATCGCAGGGATTGATCATAGGTAATATAGTTCCAGAACCAGTTAATAAAAATCAACAACCGGTTTTTGACACCTACAATAGCCATAAGATGTACGAACATCCATATAAACCACGCTAATAATCCTTGCGACCGGAATTTACCTATTTCCACAACTGCTAAATTTCTGCCAATAGTTGCCATAGAACCGAAATCATGGTAAACAAATGGTATCAATGATTTGTTGGCAATAAGATTTTCCAGGTTTTTGGCAAGAAGCCTTGCCTGTTGTATAGCTACCTGAGCTACCTGCGGGTGTCCATTTGGAAACTCTGGTGTTTGCATGAGTGCAATATCACCGATTGCAAAAATTGTTTCATAGGTATTTATTCTGTTAAATGAATCAACCCGCAAGCGATTTCCTTTTCCATATGCCGTAGATGAAAGTCCGGGAAGCGTATTGCCGGTGATTCCTGCAGTCCAAATTAGAGTAGATGATTGAATTTCAACGTTATTATTAATAAACACTGTTTTTCCGTCGTAATTATTAACTGTTGCATCGGTAATAATTTTAACACCTGTTTTTTTAAGGAATTGTTTCGTCTTTTCTGACGAAATAACCGACATATTACCTAATATTTTTGAGGAGGCTTCGAGTAAATATATATTTATAGTATTGTTATTAAGCTCTTTAAAATCTTTTGGAATTACATATTTTTTCATTTCAGCAAGGGAACCCGCTATTTCGACACCTGTAGGTCCGCCACCTACCACGCAAATGGTAAGCAATCGTTGCTTTTCTTCTTCGTTTTGGCAACTCACGGCATCTTCAAAATTCTGTAAAATCTTATTTCTTAAATATAATGCCTCTGAAACCGATTTCATTGGAATCGCTTTTGTGCGTAAAGCATCCATTCCAAAGTAAGAAGTGTCTGCACCGCTTGCAATTACAAGATAATCATACCATATGGTTCCCAATGCGGAGAAAACGGTTTTTTGCTGCGGATCAATTTTGGTTACCTCTGTTATTCTGATAAATACATTATTATAATTCTGAAAGATTTTTCGCAGAGGGAATGAAATGGTGCTAGGCTCAATACCGGAAGCCGCCACTTGATAAAATAAAGGCTGAAACTGATGGTAATTATTTTTATCAATAATAATAACCTGAAAATATTTTTTATTAAGGTTTCTCGCTAATTTTAAGCCTGCAAATCCGCAGCCAATTATTACGATACGTTTTTTAAAAGTGGGAGGTATATTAACGTCCATCGTGGTTAATCATTTGAATTAGTGAAGATAAAGTGTTAACAACATGTGTACCTGACGAATGAAGTTTTTTTGCCGATTGATGTCCATAGGACACTAGAATACTTTTTATTCCTACAACTCTGGCAACTTCAAAATCATGTAAGGTATCGCCAATTAAACAAACTTCTTTGGGATTGGTTTGTAAAATTTTCAACAAATAATGCGCGTTTGCAGTTTTGCTTTCGGCATAATGATTTGTAATACCCAAAGTGTAAGAAAAATATTGCCGAATATTAAAATTATCAATGGAGGAATTGAGCTTTTCCTGGTGCATGGCAGAAAGTATTACCTGATTTAACCCAGCATTATGAAAATGGCAAAGTAACTTTTCTGCCTGGTCAGCAAGGCGGCATTGGGGTAAACCGGCAAGATAAAGTTCAATAAACTCAATAGCAACATCTTCCCATTTTTCTTTTGTAAAATTGTACCCGATTTTCTCGTAATAATCTCTTACCGGAAAGGTAAATACTTCTTTGTATTTTTTGAGAGAAAGAAGCGGGAGATTCCTTTTTCTTAGCATAGTATTCATGGATTGAATGCAGATACTTACGTCATTAAGCAAAGTCCCGTTCCAGTCCCAAATGAGAGTCGAAATGCCCATTTAATGTATATGTTTGTTTGTCAGAAGTATATTACGCCGTCCTAATTTTTTTCAAAAATAGGGAAATCTCTGTCCCGGAAAAAACATTGTTATTATCTTTGTCGGCATGAATATTAAATAATTTTATAAAAATGATACAACGCATTCAAACTGTTTATTTGGCTTTGGCAAGTATAGCTTTAATTATTTTGTTTTTTGTTCCCATAGCTTTTTTCGGAGGAACATTACAAAGTATTGTTAATCTTGAATTTTATATTTATCAGCTCAAAGATTTGGTGCCGGGAGCAACGCCATTATTCCCTTCATGGTTTGCACAACCATTGGCACTACTTGTGGGCATAATAATTCTTGTTAATTTAAAAAGTATATTTCTTTATAAGAACAGAACTAAGCAAATATCACACGTCAAAGTAAATATTTTTCTTACAATGTTACTTATTGTGGCAATTTTATTTGTGTATATTAATCTAATTGAACGCAAAGCAGGAGTAAAACCCGATTATCATGGTGCTTTAGGTATATATTTGCCGATCAGTGCATTAATATTAATTGTTTTGGCATACCGCTCGATTATGCGCGACGAAAAACTGGTGCGTTCTGCCGATAGGTTAAGATAGAATAGTGTTATCTTATTAAAAGTAATATTAAATTATTTTATATGCCTTCTGTTTAAATCTAAATAGCTAAATGCTAATAGAATTAAAGATAAGATAAAATACAAAACTCGTAGCGAAGTAAAAATACTTTCCTCTGCTATTTTTTTCCCGGGTTTAAATTGAAAAATTGAGGAAAATGGATATGTAAATGGGTCATATTCAAATACGTATTTAAACAACTTGGGATCGCTGATTAGCCGTGTTATCCCTAAAACCATAAGGATTCCTATAGGTAGAATTATTAAAATTATCCCTATTGCAATTGGTAATACCAGATTCTTCAACCGGAATGAAAGCCAGTGTTGAAAGACAACAATTAAAAAGCATGATAAATATGTACGAGTAAAAATTGTTAAAAAATGTTGAAAAGGAAGGCTGTTAAGTTTAAATGGTAAGCGGGATGATACAAAGTTTAAAATAAAGCCAGCTAAATATGCAAGAAGAATAAATAGAATAAATGTTATGAATAATAAAATAAATATTATTGAAATTTTACCAATAAACAAATTAAACCTACTGATTGGCTGAGCATAAATATGTTTTAGTGTGTTGGATTTATGCTCGTTGAAACAAATATAGCCTGTAATTAAAACAATATAAAAAGGAATAAAAAAAGATGCTGTATCATTTAAGTGCTTACAAAATGTAAGCCATGGATTATCTGGCAAATTGTTATCCCCGTATAAAAAAAGAGATATTAAAAATACCGTTCCTAATGGGTAGATCAGGGTAAGCCAAAGAACTACAGAACGTTTTATTTTGAGAAATTCGGTTTGTAAAACTCGGAGATACATAAAAATCTAATCAATATTTAAGTAATGTAAAAAAGAATCTTCAAGAGAGTTTGCAATAGGCTGTACAGAATAAACAGGAATATGATGTGTTGTTATGATTTCCAGTGCATTGGCTATGTCTTGCTTTGAATTGTATTGTAAAATTAAAAAATTATTGTCATTTTTTACAATAAATTTATTTTGCAATAGATTAAATGCTGATTGTATTTCAGAAGTCTCTATTATAACCTGTTGAACTTTATTCCTTTGCTTGATTAGAGTATCCATTGAGCCATGGAATACAATTTTTCCATTATTGATAATTCCAATATGAGAACAAATTCTTTCGATTTCACTTAAAATATGGCTGGAAATAAATATAGTAGTGCCATATATTTTATTTAAGTCAAAAAGAAGATTCCTGATTTCAATGATTCCTTTAGGATCGAGTCCATTAATAGGTTCATCAAGAATAAGTAATTCTGGTTGTGAAAGTAAAGCAGAAGCCAGACTTAACCGTTGCTTCATGCCAGTTGAGAACTGCCGTATTTTGCGGGATGCATCATTTGTAAGATTAACGGAATCGAGAACGTTATTTATTCTTTTGTAATCAATGTTTCGCAACAAGCAAGTGATTTTCAGATTTTCAATTGCGGTAAGATGATCATACAGAGAAGGAACTTCAACAATAGCAGAAGCATTACTTAAAATTTCTATTCTATGTTTATTTATATCTTTTCCAAACACAAAAATGCTATTATCTTTTATTCTTAATAAACCCATAATTGTTTTAATTGTAGTTGTTTTACCAGCTCCGTTGGGTCCTAAAAAACCAAAAATACTGTTGTAAGGGACCTGCAACGAAACATTTTGTAAAACAGGATGTTTCCCAAAATTAAAATTTAGGTTATTAATTTGAATAATATGTGGACTATTCATAATATTTAGATATAAACAATTACTGGTTAGCACCGAGAGGAAGGGTAAAAAAGAAAGTGCTCCCTTTGTCAACTTTACTTTTTACCCATATTTTGCCCGAATTACGTTCGACAAACTCTTTACATAGTATTAATCCTATTCCTGTCCCGGTTTCTCCCTGAGTGCCTATTGTTTTAACATCTTCGTCTATGCGAAACAATAAAGGCAAAACTTTTTCAGGAATACCCATGCCATTATCGCTGATTGCTACTTCAGTATCATTTGCATTTAACTTTGCTGAAATAATAATTTCACCACCGATATTGGTAAATTTTATCGCATTAGAAATTAGGTTTCTTATTATTGTAGAAGCCATATTTTTGTCCGAGTATACTAAAAAGTTTTGTGTAACATTGTTAATAAGATTGATATTCTTATTATGAGCAGAAAGAAAATGAATTTGTATAATTTCATTAATTAAATTTTTTAAATTAATTGTTTCCGGCTTAAATTCTGTTCTATTTGTTTGAATTCTTGCCCATTCGAGTAAATTTTCCAGTAAACGGAACGCTCCGTATGAAGATTGAAAAATATTTTTTGCAAAGTCTCTTTTTTCTTCATCTGTATAATCGTCATATGAGATATTTAATAGCTCAGAAAATCCCATTATACTATTAAAAGGACTTTTTAAATCGTGAGCAATTATTGAAAAAAATTTATCTTTTTCATTATTTATCTGTTTTAACACTTCAGCATTTTTTTCAATTTCAGCATTTTTTCTACTTATTTCTTCATTTAGTAATGTTAACAAATTATTTTTTTTACGAATTCTATATCTATTAAAAAGTACATAAAAAATAGCAATAAATAATAAAAATGTTATTATTATGATCATTATAAATTTTGTTTTTTCATATTTTATTATTTTACTTTGAATAATTTTATCCTGCTTTAAAATATGGTTTTCTCTTTCTTTTTTTTCTATTTCATAATTCGATTTTAGTGCTTGAAATTCATTTGAACTTCTTTCAACACCTATGGTATCTTTGTATGCATTAGTCAGTTGGTTATAATAATATGCTTTTTCAAATCTTCTTTTTTGTTTATAAGCTATGCTTAGTAAATGTGTTGAACCTTGAAGATATACTCTTATATTGGCTTTGTAAGCTCTTTCATAAGCTTCTTTTCCATATTTTTCAACCAGGTTCCATTGTTTTAAATCATTATATAAATAACCAATATTAATAAGAACATTGGTTGTATTTAAGCTATTTATTAATTTGCTTTTTTCTATTGCTTCTAATAAAAGTTGTTCGGCTTTTGTAAAATTTTTCCTATTTAGTTCAATACATCCAATAATATTCAAGTTGCTGGATATTAGTTCATAATTATTAATTTTTCTACTTATTTTTAAAGATATATTACTATAAAAAAGTGCTTTATCATGATTTATTAGTTCGTAATATGTGGAAGCCAGACGATTTGTAATATTTGCAAATATAGTATCATTCTTATATATATTATTAATTATTAATGCCTTATTTAGTAAGTTTATTGAAGATTTGTATTGCGTTATTGCCCTGTAAAATTCTCCGAGTAGGATATAGCAATTTAATAAACTACTGGTATCATTATATTTTTCTAATATTTTTAAAGCATTGATTAATGGTATGGAAGAGTAAATATAATTTCCAAGTTTTGTATTGATTTTGCCAATTAACATATAAGCATATGCTTTGCTTAATGGGTTTCCTAACCAATGAAATAATTTTTCTGCTCTTTGTGCATAATTTAACGAAAATGTAAGGCTGGAATCCATTGACCCCTCACTGATTTTTAAATAACGATTGGCTATTGTATTTAGTTCTTCTTTATTTTTATCAATATTTTTTCCATAGCAATAGTTTAAAGTATTAAATATAAGCAATATACTTAATAGTACCTTTTTAGTGGACATGCTAAAAATGTTTTTTAAAATCTGATTTAAATATACACATTTTTTAATAATCTATATTTGCATCTATGAATTTATTTGAAAATTGGAACGAATGTTTAATGTGCCCTAGAAAATGTAGGGTAAATCGTACAAACACCAAATCGGCAAATGGTTATTGTGCATGCGGAGATAAGCTGACGATTGCCAGCATCTGTATTCATAAAGGCGAAGAACCTGTTATTAGTGGCGCAACTGGGATATGTAATGTTTTTTTTGCGCATTGTAATTTGCAATGCGTATATTGTCAAAATTATCAAATTAGTAACAATTCAATTCCGGCAGAATCGTGGGAGATGGATTGGGAAGTTGCTATGCAAACAATTATCGGATTTCTGAATGCGGGTTGTCATGCTTTGGGTTTTGTGTCTCCTTCGCATTGTATCCCTCAGATGCTTAAAATGATAAATGAACTGCACTTAAGAAACAAAAAACCAATAATTGTTTATAATTCAAATGGCTATGATGAAGTTGACTCTTTAAAACTATTGGAAGGAATTGTGGATATTTATCTTCCTGATTATAAGTATGCCCAGGCAAACCTTGCATCAAGCTTGAGTGGTGCCAAAAATTATCCGGAAAAAGTGTTGTCTGCTTTGCAGGAAATGTATCGCCAGAAAGGATCTTCATTGATTTGTGATGAAGAAAACAATGCCATTTCCGGGCTCATTATAAGACATTTGATTTTGCCGGGTTTTATCGAAAACAGTATGGATGTACTGCATTCGATTGCTGAAAATATATCAGCATCTGTTGCAATTTCTCTTATGGCACAGTACTTTCCAGTTAAGAAAAATATTGAATTTCCTTCGTTAAACCGTACGTTGACGCTGGATGAGTACAACAGGGTTAAAAATGAAATGGAATTGCTGGGTTTTTATAAAGGATGGGTACAGGAGTTAAAAAGCAATGCAAATTATCTCCCTGATTTTAATTTTGTTAACCCATTTGAAAAATAAATGTTTAATAATTAAGCTTTTGAATGAATAATTCATATAAACAAGCATTTATCGAAGTATTGCAATTAGGAAGCGAAAGAGCTGTTGCAGACATGGTAGTTGATAAGGTAGAAAGAGATTCCGAAAAATTTGCTGCCGTACTTGCATTGTGCTTTTCGGAAAAATATCCGATTTCTATGCGGGCTGCAAGAGTTGTACAGTTGTGTTGTTCAAAATATCCGAAATTGTTAGTTCCACATTACGAGAATGTTATTTTGCTACTTGCTCAAACGAAAGTTAGCGGAGTTAAAAGGAATTTTTTAAAAATCTTTGATGAATATTCCGAACTAAAAAATATTCCGAACCCGGGAGTTTTGTTAAATTTATGTTTCGACTGGTTAAATAACCCGAGTGAAGATATAGCAATAAGAGTTTTTGCAATGGGGGTTTTGTACAAATTTGCAAAATCAGAACCCGACCTAACAAACGAATTATCGCTGGTTATTCAAAACCAACTAGAATATGAAACTTCACCAGGTTTTATTAATAAGGCTGGGAAAATTTTGAAAAAACTCGGAACAGGTCAGTAACCATATTTCGATTTCCATAAAAAGTGCAACCGGTTACGTAATTCTGCTTCTTTTGCGTTGTTTGAAGGAATATAAAATGCTGTTCCTGTTAGCTTGTCGGGAAGAAATTCCATGTTTACAAAATTGTTTTTGTAATGGTGGGCATATTTATAATCATTTCCATACCCGATATCTTTCATCAAACGGGTTGGAGCATTTCTTAGGTGAAGCGGTACGGGAAGATCACCAGTTTCTTTTATTTTCCCCAAAGCGGTTTCAATTGCCATGTAAGTGGAGTTGCTTTTAGGAGAGATGGCAAGATAAACAGCACATTCCGATAATAGTATCCTGCTTTCGGGCATACCGATTTTATCTACTGCTTCAAAACAGGCATTTGCGAGTAGCAAAGCATTGGGGTTGGCAATGCCGATATCTTCAGATGCAAGAATTACCATCCTGCGGGCAATAAACAAGGGGTCTTCACCTGCCGTTATCATTCTTGCCAGCCAATATACTGCTGCGTTGGGATC
>JALOCA010000027.1 GCA_023227965.1 Lentimicrobiaceae bacterium
TTATGATAGGGAAATTACCGAAAAAAGGACAGTGAGATTTATTTCGACCACTCTTGGAAGACTTTATTGATATGAACCACGAATTGGTTCTTTTGGCAAATAAGATTGATTGGTCATACTTTGAAAAAGAGTTTTCGTCGTATTACTCAAAAAACGGAGCACCGTCCGTACCCATTCGTTTAATGGTGGGATGCCTGCTATTGAAGTATTTGTATAATATTGGTGATGAGCGTATTCCTGAGTATTGGGTGCGAGATGTTTACTTTCAATACTTCTGTGGTGGAATATTTTTTTCACATAAGTTTCCTTTCGACCCGAGTGATTTTGTCCATTTCCGCAATCGGGTTGGCGAAGCAGGCATTGAAAAAATATTCGCCTATAGCGTGAAGATGCATGGAAAAGAGGTGGAGAAGAAGTCTAAATTTGTTTTGTCTGATACGACGGTACAACAGAACAATACGACATTTCCAACTGATGCCAAGATGTGTAAAAATGTAATTGACAAATGCAATAAAATAGCGGATCAAGAAGGAATTAAGCAGAGACAGCGTTACACCCGTGAGAGCAAGCAATTGGTTAGGGACACCTACAACGGCAAACATCCCAAACGAGCCAAACAGGCACGAAAAGCAAAGAAACGGCTGAAAACGATAGCCAATACACAACTACGCGAGTTGAATAACAAAATGAACGAAGAGCAGAAAAAACGACACCAATCAGAGATGGAGCTTTTCTGGCATGCAGTCAATCAACAGAGATATGACAAAAACAAGTTTTACAGTCTTCATAAGCCTTTTACAAAATGTATCGCCAAAGGTAAGCCGCATAAGCAATATGAGTTTGGTAACAAGGTGGGCTTGATCACTACAGGGGAAAAAGGAAAGAAAATTATAACGGCGATAAAAGCCTTTTTGGAAAATCCTTTCGATGGACACACGATAGAATGGAACTTGAAGAAAATGATGGAAAAACTCAAGCAAGAGTTTTTGTATTTTATTTTTCGACTGTTCCTACAACAAAATTTTTATTATATCGCCGCGTGAATAGTGGCTTTTAAAGGAACGACTATTTAATATATGATTTTAGACAGTTTAAAAAATATTGAAATCTATAAAGGGATTTCAAAAGATATTTATCTGGGCTTAAAATTTATTGCAAATGCAAGTCCTGATATAAAAACAGGTACTTACATCATCAACAGCAAAACAAAAGCAATAGTGAGTGAATACCAAACTGTTGAAGTATTTGAAAGAGGATATGAAGCTCATAAACACGGCATTGATATTCAGTATCCGGCCAAAGGGCTCGAAAAGGTAAAATGGTCGCCTTTAGAGGGCATGCTTGTAAATATTCCTTATGATGAACAAAAAGACCGTACTTTTTACACTGAACCTTCACTACAAGGAACATCGGTTATTATTGGCAATGGAATCTTTGCCATTATGTTCCCAAGTGATGGACATAGTCCTCAGCATTACGTTGACAAACCAGAATTAATTCGCAAAATCACCATTAAGGTTACAATTTGACTTTTGTCAAGGCAATGAACTGGATATTATTATCTCATATCTTGAAACCCGGCATCCCCTCTTATGGAAACAGGGACAAACTAATTATTGAGCACCCATCTTCTTTAGCCTACGGAAATACAGCAAATTCCTCAAGCTGGAACTTCACATCGAATCATCTTGGCACTCACATTGATGTGCCTAATCATTTTTTTGACGAAGGAATGACAATAAGCGATTATCCAGCTTCTTTTTGGTTTAGCGAAAAAATACTGTTAATTGACATCCCTTTAGAAAAATCAGAACTGATAACTCCTTATCACTTAAATGATAAAGTAAAATCAAACATTGAGGTACTCCTTGTCCGCACAGGTTTTGAAAAATACCGGCATCAGGAAAAATACTGGAATGATAACCCTGGTGTGGCTGCTGAAACAGGATTCTGGTTAAGAAAAAATTTCCCGGAAATTAAAATCTTTGGTTTCGACTTCATTTCTCTTACTTCCTGGAAATTCAGGGATGAAGGTAAAAAAGCACATAAAGCATTTTTAGACCCCATAGCTACAGGAAAACCAGTTTGTTTAATTGAAGACATGTCACTAAAATCAGTACAAAACACAGTAAAACAAATTATTGTAGCTCCTCTTCTGGTTGAAAAAGGGAATGGGTCTCCCGTAACTGTACTTTGTAATTAAAATATATTATTATAATATTAAAAAATTAAATTTCAAAAAAATGTTTTATTTAGAGCTTGACAGAATCAAAAGAATGAGTAAAAACGAGATAACTGTTTCTCGTATAGCTAAGGCAATTTTCCGACGAATTATTCATATTCGTCATGAAATTTTATGGATACTTCCATGGGGTTTTTCAGTAAAAAACAAAAAAAAACTTGCAAAATATAAAGATATTCACAAGGGAAAACGATGTTTTATAATTGCTAACGGTCCAAGTTTAAAAAATGTAAATTTTGAACTTTTAAAAAATGAATTTACATTTGGCATGAATAGAATTTATCTAATGAAAGAAATGAATGGATTTAAACCAACATATTTGGTTTGTATAGATAGAGATTCACAAATTCTTCAATTTGCAGAAGAGTACAATCAGCAAAAAGGTTTATGTTTTTATGAATGGGACCTAAAACATAAATTTGACAAAAAAGATAATTTTATTTTTATTCCAAGTAAATTCAGTACAAAATTCTCAAAAAATCCATTAGAAGAACCATTTGGTCACGGAGGGTCTGTTGCTTATACATGTATGCAACTTGCTTTTTATATGGGCTTTAATGAAGTTTATATCATAGGAAAGGACCATAGTTATAATGCCAGTGAAAAACCTGCCGTAGGCATAAAAAGTACGGGTAAAGAAGAAAATCATTTTATTAAAGGCTATTACCATAAAGGTCAGAATTGGAATATGCCAGACTATAATACAGAAGAATTAGCTTATTCATTAGCAAGAAAAGCTTATGAAGATGATAATAAATTAATAATGAATGCTACTGAAAATGGAAGGCTAGAGGTATTTAAAAGAGTAAAATTTGAAACATTATTTAATTAACATATTATTTAAACCATAATATAATATATTATGAGATTATTTATAGCTAAAATAGTACAAAAAATAAGATATTATTTATATAAAATGAGGGGATATGATGTACATTATACCACCTCCTTAGAAAGAAATTTAAATTTGGACAGATATAATCCAAAGGGCATTCATATTGGGAAATATACAATTATTACTTCTAAAGTAACAATATTAAGTCATTATTTAATACCTGTTAAATCGCAAAATAAATATATTGGTGAAAAAATTGATACAAGAATTGGTGACTTTTGTGTTATAGGTATTGGATCATTTATAATGCCTGGAGTTACAATTGGAGATGAGGTTGTTATAGGATGTGGCTCAGTAGTAACTAAAGATATTCCATCAAATTCAATAGCAGTAGGTAATCCTGCAAAAGTGATAAAATCTGGCATCAAAATGGAAAATATTAAGTTATAGCTACTAATGAATATAGTAAATATTTGGGGGTTTAATGTTTTTTCAGATAATTTAGAAAAAATTGAAACCGTGGGGAAAAAAGCAAAACTTCTAACAACCATCAGTCCTAATTCTTATGGCATAAGCACAAAAGATTTATTGTTTGAAAAATCATTAAAAAATTCTGATTTTTTAGTTTTAGATGGGGTTTATTTTGCTTTGGCACCAATACTTCTTAAAGGTAAGAATATTAAAAAAAATCAAGGTCCTGAAGTTTTTTATCATTTTATGGATAGGGCAAATTCATCGAACGGTAAAGTATTTTTTTTAGGTTCAAAAGAAACAACTTTAATAAGAATTAAAGAAAGAGCAAAAAAAGACTATCCCAATATTTTAATTGAATACTACTCTCCCCCATTTAAAGAAGAATTTTTGAAAGAAGATAATGAAAAAATGATAGATATTGTAAACAACTATCAACCGGATGTTTTATTTGTTGGAATGACCTGCCCAAAGCAGGAAAAATGGGCTTATCAGCATAAGGATAATATTAATGCAGGCTTAATTTGTTGTATTGGAGCAGTATTTGATTGGTATGCCGGAAATCAAAAAGAAATAAAACCAATTTGGTGGAAATTAAGACTGGCATGGATAATAAGAATCATTCGTCGTCCCGAAATTATATACAGAATCCCAAGTGTAATGATTTTTTTTAAGCATTTAATTATGATTATTTTAAAATTAAAAAAAAATACAATAAGCTCAAATTAAAAAATTTAACTGATAATGGAAAACAAAAAAATAAGAATTGGAATTATCGGGTTTGGAAGAATGGGAATAACCCATTACTCAATTATTAACACACATCCCGACATTCAAATAGTAGCAGTTGCCGACACTTCAAAAACTATTTTAAATATTTTAAAAAAGCTTAATAAAGAACTTAATGTTTTTACTGATTATAAAGAATTGATAGATGTTACACAACCAGATGCAATAATAATTTCGACTCCTCCCAATTTACACTATCCAATAATAAAATATGCTTACGAAAAAAAAATACATATTTTTTGCGAAAAGCCTTTTACAGCCAATCTTAAACAAGCTGATGAATTGACAAATATTTTTTCCAATAGTAATCTTGTCAATCAAATCGGATTTGCAGCAAGATATGGAGACGTTCTTAACAAAGCAAAAGAATTAATTGATAATAAAGTAATTGGTGATATAATACGATTCAAGGGTGAAATGTTTAGCTGTGCTATCATTAAAAAAACAAACGGTACAAATTGGCGAGATCAGGAAGAAAATGGAGGAGGTGTTGTATATGAAATGGGAACTCACATGGTTGATCTAATAAACTATTTTTTTGGTGAACCAGATAAAGTTGCAGGTACTGTAAGAAGCAAAGTTTTTTCAAAAAATGTTGATGATATTGTATCAACAACATTCATTTATAAAAATGGATTAACCGGAACAATGTATATAAACTGGAGTGATGAAAGTTATCGTAAATCTTCAGTTTCTATTGAAGTTTTTGGATCAAAAGGAAAAATTATTGCCGACTTTTATGGATATAAATTATTTCTTTCAAAAGGAAACAATGAATTAAACTTACGAAAGGGTTGGAATACTTTTCACTTTACCGATGTTTACAAACCTGTTCCTTTTTATGTAAGAGGCAATGAATTTTCAAGACAACTATATGATTTTGTTGGATTAATTTCAGGAAGTCACAAAACAAATTTATGTGATTTTGCTGAAGCCTATAAAACTGAGAGGATTATTGATTTAATTTTTAAAGATTCATTAATAAATAATAATTAATATAATGGACAAAATAAATAAGATTGTATTTGGCGACAATCAATTTTTTGGCATTAATCACATGTCACAAGAAAAAGCACAACAATTATCAGAACAATTTTATAACATTCAAAACATTTTTAATGTTTATGATATTGCCATAGAATGTGGAATTGATGCAATCATGCTAAACAGCAATCAAAGAGCAATAGAAATTTGTGAATATTTTAGAAAAAACAATTCAAAATACAATCATCTATCATGGTATCCTTCAATACCTTATCCGCATAAATATGCAAATATTATTTCTGAAAAAGGCATATTTCCTGCAATAAATGAATTGTTATTTTCAAACAATACGGCTTCAGGAGTTTTCGGAATGATTGCAAAGGGAGGCAGCGCCGTATTAACAAAAGATGTAATAAAAATAATGGAAATGCTTATAGACGCTGAGGTAAAAATGTTCAGGGGACTGAATATTAAAGTTATTTTCTTACAAAATGTAATTACTGATTTGCTTTTAGGTTTTGGTGCAAAAGAAATTTTCGAAGAATATTGTTCATACATTAATAAAAAATACAAGGTTGCTCCAGGCTTAATAACTATCAACTTACCATATTGCATTAACAAACTAAAAGAATGGGGTATTAAAAATGTTGTTATTTGTAGTTCGATAAATAAGATTGGATTTACAATGTCACCCGGCATAGATGCTTATGAAAAAGTCATTAATGAGAACAATCCAGATGATTATCAAATTATGGCTATGTCAACTTTAGCATCCGGGGCAATACCACCTAAAGAAGCTTATGAATACATAAACAGTCAAAATATTCAATCTGTTGTTTTTGGCGCATCCTCGAAGAAACACATTGAAGAAACAATAAAATATTTATCATAATTAATTATAATTTTTTTTGATTATTTAATTATTGACAAATAAATGTTATCGTGAATAATATTTTTAATTTCTAATAATCTTTCCTGATTATTTATGAGTAATATTAATACACAATTTACAGTAGAAAGAAGTGATTGTTCAAATATTAATGAGCTTATTGAACTTTCAAAGACTTACTATAAGGATAGGGATGTTGGAGATTTTAATTACCTTGAATGGCAATATCTACAAAATCCTGCCGGAAAGGCATATCTATTTACTGCAAGAGAAGATTTTTCAGGAGAATTAGCAGGACAATACATTGTAATTCCTATAACCTTTAACAGAGAGGGTGAAAAAATTGCTGGTTCAATTGCATTAAATTTACTTACAAACCCTAAATATCAGCGTAATGGACTGTTCCCGAGAATGGTAAGTGCTACTCACAATGAATGTGCAGAAAAAAACGTATTATTTACCATAGGAATGCCAAACCACCAGTCATATCCAGGTTTGACAAATAAATTGGGATTTAAACATTTAGGAGATATTCCGTTATTGATTAAGCCCTTAAGCCTGACTAATATTTTTTCTTCCTTTTTAAAAAGAAAAAGTAAAGAAAAACATGGCGGAATTATTAAACTTTTAATACCTGATATAAAGAATATTAAACTACTTGATTTTAATAATAGTGAAGATGTTGATAAAATAAATGATTTTTGGCAAAAAGCAAAAAAAAATTATTTAATTTCGACAAATAAGGAATTTTCATTTTTCAAATGGAGGTACAATGACCTGCCTACACGAGAATATCATGTTCTTTATTATGAAAAAAATAACTCAATATCTGGAATTATTGTACTGAAAGCTGAGAAAATTTGGGGATTTAATGTTGGAATGATAATGGATTTCATGGTTTTGGACAATAATTTCAAAGTAGGAAGGCAATTATTGCGATTTGTAAAAAATATTTGTAAAAATGAATCTCTTGATTTTATTACGATTCTTCATACAAATAATTATGAATACAGGATATTGAAAAAAAATGGTTATCTAAAAATTCCCTATAAGCTACTTCTTCAAAAAACACATTTTATTGTCAGGATGAATAAAGATTTTTTAGGTTCTGATTCAATATTTTCCTTAAACAAATGGAAATTAACTTTTGGAGATTACGATATTTTTTAAAATGAAAATTTTAACTTTCGATATTGAAGAATGGTTCCATTGTGATTTTATTTCTGATTCTTCCACGTGGAAAAATTACGAAACCAGGATTTATGAAGCTAATGATAAAATCTTACAAGCATTAGAAAACAAAAAAATTAAGGCAACTTTCTTTATTTTAGGCTGGATAGCCGAGAAATATCCTGAGGTAGTAAAAAAAATTCATGCTTCGGGACACGAAATAGCATGCCATTCATATATCCACGAACTGGTGCACCGGATGAATCCGGATTCTTTCAGACGTGATACTGAAGTTGCAATGAAACTGATTGAAGACATTATTGGCGAAAAAATAATAACATACAGAGCTCCTGCCTTTTCAATTACTGAAAAAACCCCATGGGCTTTCGAAATATTGTCTGAACTCGGTATTGAGTATGATTGTTCGGTGCTTCCGTCAAGTAGTCATGATTATGGAGGTTTTCCCTCTTTCGGTGAATGTTTGCCATCGGTAATAAAAGTTAATGGGTGTTATATCAAAGAGTTTCCGATGAATACTGTTCATCTTTTAGGAAAAGAAATAATTTTTTCGGGTGGTGGCTTTTTCAGACTGTTTCCATATTTTTTAATTCGTAAATGGGCTGAAGAAACCAAATATGTGGTTAGCTATTTTCATCCAAGAGATTTTGACTACGAACAACCTATGCTTTCACAATTACCATTGAAACGAAAATTCAAATCTTATGTTGGTTTAAAAAGCTCATATCCAAAGCTGTTAAAATGGCTTAACGATTTTGAACTAATGAGTGTTGGAGAAGCCTCCCAAAAAATAAATTGGGCAGAAGCAAAAAAAATTTCTCTATGAGCAAGAAAAATATTTTAATTACCGGCGCTTTCGGTTTTGTTGGCACCAACATTTCAGTTAGGCTATCCGAAAATCAAGATTTTATTCTTTATGCACTGGATATCAATTGCAATCAAAACAACAAAAATTTCATTGGGTGTTACGATTGGGATAGTTTTGGCGAACTAAGCAAAGTAAAGTTCGACACAATAATTCATCTTGCCGGAAAGGCTCACGACACAAAAAACAGAAGTCTAGAACAATCATATATTGATATTAATGTGGGACTTACTGAAAAAATTTTTGATTTTTTTATTAATACACAATCCAGAAAATTTATATTTTTCAGTTCGGTCAAAGCAGTTTCAGATAAAGTAAAAGGAGAATTTTTAACTGAAGATTCAGAACCCGATCCACAAACTCCTTATGGAAAATCAAAAAGACTTGCCGAAAAATACATCCTTAGTAAAAAAACAGAATCTTTTCAAAAAATTTATATTCTTCGTCCCTGTATGATACATGGTGCTGGAAACAAAGGTAATCTGAATCTTTTATATAATCTTGTCTCCAAAGGAATTCCATGGCCGCTGGGTTCATTTCATAATAAAAGATCATTTTTGTCGATTGAAAACCTGTCATTTATCCTCGAAAAACTGATTGAAAACGAAGCAGAATCGGATATTTACCAAGTTTCGGATGATGAGCCACTTTCAACAAATAATCTTATTGAAATTATTGCCTGTTCTCTTAATAAAAAAATTAAAATATGGAATTTATCCCCCAAACTAGTAAGGTTTGCTGCAAAAACAGGAGATTTTTTTTATTTACCACTTAACAGCGAAAGATTGAAAAAACTAACTGAATCATACGTAGTTTCTAACAGCAAAATAAAAAATGCTCTTAATCTGGTGAAAATGCCTGTTACGGCTTATGAAGGAATGAAAAAAACTATTGAAATCTTTACATCCTCAAATGCAGAAAAATAATATAACTCAATAGTTTTAATTTCATTTTTTTAATATAATATTTTTAAACTTTTCACAAACAGTTATATATTTCTTTAAATAACAGAAAAAATTTATGCAATTTCAATTTGACCTTGATTCTTTTATAAAACAGAAAGTTACTCACCGTAACGAAAGTTTGCTTTGTGCTGATCTTCTTAAGTTTGATAGCCAGATGCAAAATCGTATTAATGGTAAAAATGTACTGGTCATTGGGGGCGCGGGAACTATTGGTTCTTCATATATTAAAGCATTGCTCAAGTTCAAAATAAAAAAACTGATAGTTGTTGATATTAATGAAAACGGTTTGACTGAATTAGTAAGAGATTTACGTAGTTCGATCGGTTACAATATTCCTGACAATTTTATAACTTATCCTGTAAATTTCGGAGATAGTGTGTTTGAAAAGATTTTCCGGCATTCAGGGCATTTTGATATTGTGGCAAATTTTGCTGCACATAAGCATGTTAGAAGCGAAAAGGATATATTTTCAATTGAAGCAATGATTGAAAACAACGTGCTACGTGCACGTAAGTTGTTAGACCTTTTACTTGAGTTTCCCCCCGAACATTTTTTTTGTGTTTCAACTGACAAAGCGGCAAATCCGGTAAATATTATGGGAGCCAGCAAAAAACTTATGGAAGAACTTATTATGGCTTATGCATCAAAACTTCCTATTAAAACGGCAAGGTTCGCCAATGTTGCATTTTCAAATGGAAGCTTACCTTTAGGTTTTCTCGATCGTTTGAATAAAAAACAGCCATGGTCGTGTCCACTCGACATCAGGAGATTTTTTGTTTCACCTCAGGAATCAGGTGAACTATGCCTAATTGCATCTATAATGGGTGAATCAGGTGATATTTTTTATCCGAAACTTGACGAAGATAAAGACATGATTCCTTTTGATAAAATTGCCAACGATCTACTGTCAGCATTAGGATTAAAAGCAGATGCTTGTAACACAGAAGAAGAAGCTTGTAAAAAGGCTCTTCTTTTTGATAGTAAATCAACTACATACCCTGTATATTTTTTTAATACTGATACATCTGGCGAAAAACCTTATGAAGAATTTTTTACAGAAGGGGAAATTTTGGATACCGAAAAATTTATTAATCTTGGCATCATAAAAAACTCCAAAAAAAGAAATATTCAGGAAATTGATGAAATTTTTTCACGAATTAAAACTCTTTTCACTTCACAAGTGATTACAAAATCTGAAATTGTTGAAATTTTAAAAGAATACCTACCCAATTTTCAACATATTGAAAAAGGAAAGGGACTTGACCAAAAAATGTAAAAATGTTAATATATTATATATAAAACAAATTATTTATGATTATATTATTTGATTTTCTCTTCAGCCTTCTGATGATTTTGATTCTGTTTCCATTTGCATTACCCATCATTATAATATTGTTAATCACGGGTGAGCATTTAGTATTCTACAAACAAATTCGAATTGGAAAAAGCGGAAAGGAATTCGGGCTAATAAAATTTGTAACTATGCTTAAAAATAGTTCCAACATGGGAACTGGAGATGTTACCCTTAAAAATGACCCAAGGGTTCTGCCTATCGGAAGTTTTTTAAGAAAAACAAAAATTAATGAGATACCTCAACTAATAAATATATTAATTGGAGAAATGTCATTTGTTGGCCCAAGACCCATGACTCCACGAAATTTCAAAATATATACTCCTGACGAACAAAGCGTCATAACAAAAATGAAACCAGGTCTAACAGGTGTGGGATCAATCATTTTTAGGGATGAAGAAGAAATTTTTGAAAAATTAAATATGCCTTTAGAACAAGCACTTAAAGAAATAGTGATGCCTTACAAGGCTCAGTTGGAAAAATGGTATTTGGACAATCTGAACTTAGGGCTTTATGCAAAAATAATCTTCATAACTGCTTGGGTTGTTGTGTTTCCTAATAGCAACTTACACAAAAAATGGTTGAAGAATCTACCTGTAAACAAGCAAATTGAAAATATTAAAAATCAATAAACTATAACGATTTCACTGTCAGCACCTTACTATAATCATCCTAAAATCAATAAAATAAATCCCAAAATAAAAAATGAACAAAAAAGCCCTTATTACCGGCGTAACCGGACAGGATGGCTCTTATCTTGCAGAGTTTCTGTTAAAAAAAGGATATGAAGTTCACGGAATTAAACGTCGGGCATCCTCAATCAATACTAATCGTATTGACCACCTTTTTCAGGATCCTCATGTGCCAAAAAGAAACTTTGTACTTCATTATGGCGACATGACCGACAGCCTTAATTTAACTTCAATAATTCAATCGGTACAACCTGATGAAATTTACAATTTAGCGGCACAAAGTCATGTAAAGGTAAGTTTTGAAACTCCGGAATATACTGCAAATACTGATGCTACTGGTACTTTGAGATTATTGGAAGCCGTTAGACTGCTTGGGCTTGCAAAAAAAACCAGAATTTATCAGGCTTCTACCTCCGAACTTTTTGGCTTGGTTCAGCAAATACCACAAACTGAAAAAACACCCTTCTATCCGAGGTCTCCTTATGCAGTTGCTAAACTATATGGCTATTGGATTACCGTTAATTACCGTGAAGCATACGATATGTACGCCTGTAATGGAATTTTATTTAATCATGAATCACCCGTTCGGGGCGAAACTTTTGTAACACGAAAAATTACACGTGCAATTGCAGCTATCGTTACAGGCAAACAAAATGAATTATTCCTTGGAAATCTTGATGCTAAACGCGATTGGGGACATGCAAAAGATTATATAAAGGTAATGTGGCTGATGCTGCAACAGGAAAAACCAGAAGACTTTGTTATTGCAACCGGCAAAACAACAACTATCAGAGATTTTGTAAGAATGGCGTGCAATGTTTCCGGCATTGAAATCGAATTTTCAGGTAAAGGGATCAGCGAAACAGGAACTATTAAAAACATTGACAATAATAAATTTTTAAATGTAGTTGGACATGAGTATGCCGATGTTTTAAATACTTTAATCGACAAAACAATCGTCAGGATTGATCCTGAATACTTCAGGCCTACGGAAGTTGACCTTTTAATTGGTGATGCAACAAAAGCCAGAGAAAAATTAGATTGGCAGCCTCAATATACTCTTGATCAAATGATTGAAGAAATGATATTTTTCGATATTAAAGAAGCTAAGAAAAAATAAAATGAATAAGTTTAGAATATTTTTAACAGGTGGAGATGGAATGGTTGGCTCAAATATCAGAGAAGCCATGCCCGATTCGGAATTTGAAATTATTTGCCCCGATATAAATGCACTGGACTTACTAAATTACCAGGCTGTTGATTCATTTATCAAAAAAAATTCTTTTGGTATGCTTATTCATGCAGCGGGTATTGTAGGCGGAATTCATGCAAACATAAAAAATCCGGTTAAATTTTTGGTTGAAAACACCGATATGGCTCGTAATGTGATACTTTCAGCAAGAAATAATGGAATAAAAAACCTGATAAATTTAGGAAGCTCATGTATGTATCCCAGAGAGGGTAAAAACCCTCTTAAAGAAAATTCTATCCTTACCGGAGAATTAGAGCCTACTAACGAAGGATATGCCCTCGCTAAAATTTACGCCTTACGCTTGTGCGAATATATCAACAGAGAAAACCAGGAATTTAATTACAAAACTCTTATTCCATGTAATTTATATGGTAAATACGATAAATTCGACCCTCAGCATTCCCATCTGATACCTTCAATAATTTATAAATTGCATTCTGCAAAAGAAAATAATACTGACGCCATAGACATTTGGGGTGATGGAACTGCCAGAAGAGAATTTATGTATGCGGGCGATCTGGCTAACTTTATTTGGTTTGCAATAGCAAATTTTAATAAACTGCCCAATGTAATGAATGTGGGACTTGGCTGCGATTATTCAATTAATGAATATTATGAAACAGCCGCAAAAATTATTGATTATCATGGAAAATTTATACATGATTTATCAAAACCCGTAGGCATGAAACAGAAATTAGTTGATACTTCTCAACAAAAGAATTTAGGCTGGAGTCCAAAATTTTCGCTGGCAGAAGGCATTAAAGAAACTTATAACTTTTATAAATCAGCACACTAATGGAAAATAAATATTCATTAGCTTCTCCAACCTGGGGACAAGAAGAATATGATGCAATGCAAAAAGTGATTTCTTCCGGAAACTTCACAATGGGAAAATATGTTTCTGAATTTGAAGACGTTTTTGCAAAACGCTTTGACTCAAAATATTCCGTAATGGTTAATTCGGGTTCATCAGCCAATCTTCTTGCAATTGCCGCATTATTCTTCCGAAATTCAAACCCTTTGACTAAAGGAGATGAAGTTATAGTTCCAGCTGTTTCATGGGCTACTACTTATTACCCCCTCTATCAATATGGATTAAAAATAAAATTTGTTGATATTGATCCTTATACTTTAAATTTCCATCTGGACAAACTTAAAGATGCCATTTCGGAAAAAACAAGACTGATTTTCGCCGTAAACCTCCTCGGCAACCCTAATGATTTTGAAAAAATATATTTTTTAATTAAAGATAAGAATATCACCTTAATTGAAGATAACTGCGAATCAATGGGTGCTATGTTCGATGGTAAAATGACTGGTACTTTTGGCTTAATCGGTACTTTTTCTTCTTTTTTCAGCCACCATATTTCAACAATGGAGGGAGGAATGATTAATACTGACGATGAAGAAATTTATCATATCCTTCTCTGCCTTCGCGCACACGGGTGGACACGTCAATTACCTGAAATGAATAAAATTACAGGAAAGAAAAATAGTAACTGGTTCTACGAATCATGGAATTTCGTTCTTCCTGGTTACAACGTCAGACCATTGGAACTAAGCGGGGCCATCGGAATCGAACAATTAAAAAAATTAGACGATTTCATTGAAGCAAGAAGAAAAAATGCTGAATTATTCGTAAGAAATTTCAGTACAATTGATGAAATTATCATCCAGAAAGAAATTGGTAAGAGTTCATGGTTTGGATTTTCATTGGTAATGAAACCAGAAATTAATAAGGATCGCGATGAACTTGTACAGCTTTTGGTAGATAATAATATTGAATGTCGCCCAATTGTTTCAGGAAATTTTACTAAAAATAAAGTTATTTCCTTCTTCAATTATGAAATCCATGATGAACTTATCAATGCAGAATTAATAGATAAAAGAGGTTTATTTATTGGTAACCATCACTATAATCTTTCAGGTGAATTAGATAGAACTTTTAATGTAGTAAAAAAATTTTTTAACAATTAATTTCTGCAGCAAAAAAAAATAACATTAATCTTGCATAATGCTTAAAATTAATGTTCTTGGATTCGATATTCTCAGTGAACCCTTAAACGAAGATTTTTTTAACGAAAAATGTATAGTCAACACTATAAATGCTTCAGCATTTGTATGGTCAAAAAATGATCATCTTTACCATGAAGCATTACTGGCAAGCAATTTACTTATTCCCGACGGAATTGCTGTAACAATTGCTGCCCGTTTTTTATATAATAAAAGGATTAAAAAAATCAGTGCTGAAGATTTGTTCTTTTTTTTGATAAAATCAATTGACAAAGAACATGGTTCATGTTTTTTTCTTGGTTCATCCAACACTGTAATCGAAAAAATACTGAACCGTTTAAAATTTGATCACCCAGACATCAAGGCTGCTGGTTTTTCTCCTCCTTTCAGAAATTTTTTTTCGGAAGAAGAAAAAAGGAAAATGATTCAGCAAGTGAACACTTTCTCTCCAAAATTTCTTTTTGTAGGTTTATCTGCACCTAAACAGGAAAAACTAATTTGCGAAATAAGTCAACAACTCAATGCACAAATAATTTGCAACATAGGTGCGGTTTTTGATTTTTATGCCGAAACCATAAAACGTCCTGGAAAACTTTGGCAAAAAATTGGGCTTGAATGGTTGGTTTTATGGCTAAAAGACCCTGTAAGATTAAATAAAAAAGAATACCTTAGTATTATTAAATTTATCTATTCTCTTTTTAAAGTAAAATTTAATAAAAAATAAATGAACAATTATCTGCTTTTTACTTTTTTTATTTTTTTCATCTCAACCATAACGGCGTATATAACTATACCATGGGTTATAAAATTTGCTTATTCCAGAAATTATGTATGCACTCCGCACGATAGTTTCGTAGATGTACCAGGAAAAATAAGAAAAAAATCACATGATTACTCAATTCCAGTCATAGGAGGCTTGGTAATAATTTTCCCATTTTTCATTTCTATGATTGTAATGTGGCTATTTCGACACTCTTATTTTTCAGATTCTGTATTATTATTTCGATTTTATGCACTTTTTATCAGCACTATAATCATTAGTATCATTGGTTATATTGATGATATTAAAAAGGTTAGTTATTTAAAACGATTAATACTCGAAACAATTGTAATTTCTGTAATGCTTTTTCTTACTGTAAAAGATTCAGTGTATATTATTCCCTTATTAGGTCCGCATAAAATTGGCTATATTGAATTGTTTATACTTCTTATATGGTGTGTGGGTTTATTGAACTCTATAAATTTAATTGACGGTTTAGACGGACTGGCAACAGGAATTATGATAATAGCAACATTATTTTTTTCCTTTACTACAACAATAGAAGCATTTCTGATTACTCTTGTTTTAATGAGTGTATTAGCATCTTGTATTGCATTTTTAAGCTTCAATTTCTATCCTGCAAAATTATTCTTAGGAAGTTCAGGAACTTTGGTTCTGGGATATTTATTATCAATATTGACCGTATGGTCGCCTGTTCCAAAAATTGAAAATTATTATTTTCAATACGCTATTTTCTTTTTTGCATTACCTATTACAGATATGCTGATTGTTTTTTCAGTAAGATTATTTCACGGGATGAACCCATTTACCGCAGATTCCTGGCACGTACACGACAGAGTTCTACTAACAGGCATACCACGAAAATATGCAACAATATTATTGTGGACAATTTCCGGTTTATGTGGTTTATGTGGCTATTGTGCTTTTAAGGCTGTATTTTCTTATCATCTTGCTATCCTTTTCGTAATCATCTTATTAAGTATTTTTTATACAGTAATTATAATAAATAAAAAGAAATATATTTAATTTTCATGATTGAAATAAGGGAACATATTAATACTGATTTATGGAATAAATTTTTAGAAAGCCACTCTTTTGCAAATCCATTTCAATCAAATTCACTTTATAATTTTTATTTGGATTTGCATGGACATCATCCACTTTCATTATTTGCGGTTGATAAGAATGGAGAAATTGTTGGTTGTTTAATTGCAGTAATTCTTTATGAAAATAAAAGACTTACAAAAAAGCTTACTTCAAGGGTAATTTTATCTGGAGGTCCATTAATTTCTTCTAACGAAAATAATAAAATAATACTTGATTTACTGATCAAAAGCCTTATTAAAAAAGTTTCAAAATCAACTATATATATAGAAATCCGTAATTTTTTTGAATGGGAACCTAATTTGCTATCGGTTTTTAAAAAAAACAAGTTTGATTTTGAAGATCATTTAAATTTTATTGTTCCGTTAGAAAATATTTTACCTTCAAAAAAATTTAGCAGCAGTAAGCAAAGACAAATAAAAAAGGGTTTATCAAATGGTGCTGAAATAGTTAAAGCCTCAACAATAGCTGAAATATTTGAATTCTATAAAATATTATCAGATTTATATAATAATAAAGCAAAAAAACCTTTAGCTCCATGGTTATTTTTTAAAAATTTCTTTGAATTTAATTGCACTAAAAATGAAGGCATTTACTTGCTGGTTAAGTACAAAGCTAAAATAATCGGTGGAATTATGTGTATTTTATATAACAATAAAACAGTTTATGAATGGTATGTCTGTGGATTAGATTTGGATTATAAACAATGTTATCCAAGTGTTTTAGCCACCTGGTCAGCAATAGATTACGCTCATAATAATGATTATAAATACTTTGATTTTATGGGTGCCGGTTCTCCAAATACTGAATATGGCGTTCGTAATTTCAAAGAAAAATTTGGAGGTTATAAAGTTAATTATGGTAGATTTATATTAATTAACAAACCAATATTATATTTTTTAGGTAAATTGGGACTAAAACTTTTTTCATTAATCAGGTTAATTCTGAAATAACCTGATTAATGAATGATCCCGGAGCAAGCCCCGAGGTATCTTAAAGAAAGATCACCACAAACTAAGCTGTTGAGTATGCAATTGATTGTATCTCTTGCCTTGATTCTCAACATACTTCTTTATAACTTCCGTGTTGCCATATTGACCAACCGTATTCGCATAGTATTCACTTGTCCAGAAACTGCCACCCCACAATGCTTTCTTCACTTCTGGAAATCTGTGAAAAATCTCTCGGGCTGTGATGCTTTTTATGATCCTTATAATCTGTCCTACAGACATCGTCGGTACCCCCTGAACCAAAAAATGAATTTGGTCTTCATCTGTGCCGATCTCTACAAACTCTATTTCAAAACGATCGCCAATCTCTAGGCTGATCTCTTTAATCGCCTCACCAATCGGGCCACTTATCACCTCCCGTCTATATTTCACCGGAAAAACCAAATGATACAGAAGAAGTGTTTTGTTATGTCGTTTGTAGATATGTTCATCCATTCAGCAAATTTACGCTTTTCAAGCGTATCGAAAACCTTAGGTTTTCAAACTATCCTTTTTTACCCAGGTGCAAGCCCCGAGAAATTCTATTGATTAAAATCCAAATCTATTGTACTTTGATTGCCAACCTGCTTATGACTGTCATACAAAAGATGCTGAAAAGAAGCTGGGCGTTTTCAAACCTCATTAGTTTCTGCAAAATACACCTGCTTAATTATATTCACTTGCTAAACTTTTTGGAGAATCCGGATAAAGATTGGCAGAAAACCATCTATAGAGAGAGGCAAATCTCTCTTTTTAATGGGGCTTGCTTTTGAAAATCAGGAAAAATAACGGAAATAAGTATTGAAAATCACGTCGACATATTAAACTAAAATATTTTTGTATTGTTACCGGGCAATAGTGATTTCCTTTAATTTTTTTTGGAAATAATGTTATTTTATTTAATTTTGCAATCAAATTAATTAAATTGCATGGAGCAATTTTTACTTTTTTTTCATAAGGGAGAATTCAGGATAATTGCAGCATTTATAGTAGCTTTTGCTGTAACAGCCTGGGCTATTCCAATAGTAATTAGAACAGCTATAAAGAAAAATTTGTTTGCTTATCCTAATGGTCGCACCGTTCATAACAAAGCGATTCCTACCCTCGGTGGATTGGGTATTTATTCAGGTTTACTCGTTGCAAAATTACTGTGTGTAGATTTTCAAAACATACCTGAATTTCAGTTCCTGATTGCTGGTACGATAATTATTTTCATGATTGGCTTAAAAGATGATATTCTTCTCATCTCCTGGCAAAAAAAATTAGTCGGTCAATTAACTGCTGCAATCATCATTATTATTCTCGGTAATATGCGCATTACCAATTTTTATGGATTATTGGGTATTCATGAAATACCATATATCGTCAGCGTACTGTTTACTATTTTTGTTATCATAGTGATTGTAAATTGCCTCAATTTGATTGATGGAATTGATGGATTAGCTGCAGGCTTAGCAATAGTAATTACGGCAACCTTTGGAGCGTTTTTCCTGATCAACCGGCAGGTAGAATACAGCGTTCAATGTGCTGCACTCATCGGTGCCTTACTTCCCTTTTGGGCATATAATGTATATGGTAATAAGAATAAAATATTTATGGGTGATACCGGTTCACTGGTGATCGGTTTTTTTATAGCCATGTTGGTCATCAAGTTTTGCCAGGCCAACCTCGATACCACCATAGCATACCCTGTTCAATCCGCACCGGCAGTAGCCTTCGGCATCCTGATGATTCCCCTATATGATACCTTACGCGTATTTGTTTCCAGGATGTTAAGTAACGGATCCCCTTTTAAAGCCGATAAAAACCATATACACCATATCCTGCTTCGTTTGGGGTATTCCCACCTGAAATCTACCATCATACTCGTATTGGTCAGTATCTTTTTTATCATTTTATCATTTTTCCTTCAGGATATAGGTATGACGAAACTAATTACGGTACTCATTGTGCTGGGAGCTATTTTCACTACTTATCTGATACATCTGAATAATATTATTAAGAAAAAGGAAAAATCATAAAATTATGCGTCCATTTTGTGTCCTTTGGGGGCTTTTTTTATTGTCATTCCCTTTTGTCTCTATCCGGGCGCAACAATCACTCATTCCTGATACCCGTTATTTCTACGGTGATTATGAACCTTCTGTTTATCAAAAAGAAGCACGTTTTCATACTTCCGTAAAACCCTATTCCTTTCCGGAAGTAAACAGGATAGCAAACCAGGATTCTTTAAGGAATTTATACCTTGTAAAAAACAATTTTCACAAAAAAATATACAGAGGCATCTGGAACAAAGTCTTTAATGAACCTCTTCTTGGATTAAAGCAAAACGACATCCATATCACCCTTGATCCTTTAATGGATTTTGGCATTGGCAACGATTTTGAAACGAATAATAAATCCTGGACCAACACAAGAGGTTTTTTACTTAGAGGTGATATAGGGAAATATGTATCCTTTTATACAGGATTTTACGAGAATCAAGCAGAATTTCCTTCTTATGTAGATGATTTTGTGAAGCAGACCTCTGTAGTTCCGGGACAAGGTAAAGTAAAAAACTTCGGCACCAAATCCTACGATTATTCCATGTCGTTCGGCTATGTCTCTGTAGCACTTCCGCCTTATTTTTCCATTCAGTTTGGACATGGCAAAAACTCTTTTGGCGACGGCTACCGTTCTTTGTTACTGTCGGACAACTCCTTCAATTATCCCTATCTGAAGCTTACCACCACCTTCTGGCATATCAAATATGTGAACCTATGGGCACAATTTCAGGATTTAAAAACCATGACATCTGATAATCTTGGTTATGACAAGAAATATGGTGCATTTCATTATCTTGATTGGAGTGTTTCAAAGCGGCTAACAGTAGGCTTGTTTGAAGCCATCATCTGGCAGGCGGCTGACAGTACAGGCTACAGGGGATTTGATGTTAACTATATAAATCCGGCTATTTTTTACCGCCCAACGGAATTCTCATTAGGTTCCCCCGACAATGCATTGCTGGGCGGAAATATAAGCTATAAAATTGCAAAACATAATATTGCATATGGTCAACTAATACTCGATGAATTTAAAATTTCTCATGTACGCTCCGGTGACGGGTGGTGGGGAAACAAGCAGGGTTTTCAATTAGGATGGAAAAGTTTCAACTTATTTGGAATTTCAAATCTACGTTTTCAAACCGAATATAATTACGTAAGACCCTATACCTACTCTTATAAGTCGAGTATCAAAAACTACGGTCATTACAACCAACCACTTGCTCATCCCTACGGCGCAAATTTTAAAGAATGGGTCACTCTTATTAATTACAGGTACAATAGATATTTTATAGAACTAAAAACCATATATGCAGAATATGGTAAAGATACGGCTGGGTTAAACTTCGGTAAAGACATTTTCAAGTCGTATGAAACCCGCTTTAGAGAATATGATAATACAGTAGGTCAGGGTCTTAAAACGAATCTGTATTTTGTTGATTTTAATGCAGGATATTTTGTAAATCCTTCTGCCAACCTGCATTTTTATTTAGGTTATCGCTACCGTAATGAAAAAAACGATGAAGAAAATCAAAAGCTTTCATATTTTTATGTGGGAATTAGAACTTCTATCGAAAATTTTTATTACGATTTTTAATATTAATTTAAACTTTTTTGTTTTTATTGGTTTTAAACTTTTCAACCCAAAGCACCCACATAGAGAAAATCACCACATAGAAAAGGGGGCGAAATATATTATCATGGCTGAAATGCCATATATCCGGGTGATGAAGAGTGATATAGGATAATCCGACTATACGAAATATATTGGTAAGATATATCATTATCAACCCGGCAGGGATAAACCATGCTTTATGCTTCCACTGCCCCGGAAATAACAGCATAAGTAATATCCATTGAAGAAACTGCTTTACCCCGGAACACCCTGCAGTAATAGAAATATATCCATTATTGGTAAAAAACAAAGTGTCATTTGCCGTTTTTATCTGATAACCTAACAGATGTACATCAACCCATAAACTGGCAAGAAAAAGCTGATGTTTAAAAAAATTAAAAATAGCCGGTGTAATGATTTGTAATCCGAAAATCCTGTGATCTAACTTATTTGCCCAAAAACGATATAAAAAATGTATGGTTAAAGTAATAATTATAAAAATAAGTACATCCTTCACTACCAATATTTTTTTACTACTTAAATAATCATCAACTTCCTTTTTTATATCATAAAAAATTTTCATAATCAACTTCCTTTTTAAATAACCTTCTACCCTATCTTAATTATACCTATTAACCATAGATTATAACCAAGAATTCGGGGATAAAGATACATACTTATTATTTTTCAGATTAAATTTAATATTAAACTCAAGAAATTAAAAGTAATAAGCGAAAACCATAAATTTAAAACACCCTCCCAAAATTAACCTTTTGAAATAAACTTTATTATTGCCAACTGCTTACAGCGTACCGCCTGCTTATAAAAACAAAAATCTGAAATTATTGTCAGAATATGGCAAAGATACGGCTGGGTTAAACTTCGGAAAAGACATTTTCAAGTCGTATGAAACCCGCTTTAGAGAATATGATAATACAGTAAGTCAGGGTCTTAAAACGAATCTGTATTTTGTTGATTTTAATGCAGGATATTTTGTAAATCCTTCTGCCAACCTGCATTTTTATTTAGGCTATCGCTACCGTAATGAAAAAAACGATGAAGAGAATCAAAAGCTTTCATATTTTTATGTGGGAATTAGAACTTCTATCGAAAATTTTTATTACGATTTTTAATTTTTCTTTTTCAATAAATTCTGTGCAATATCCTGCAAATCTCCATACTTGCATAAATAAATTTCAAAACAAATAAGGATTTCTTCAAATTTTTCTAAAGGAAACCATTACTCTGCTAAACCTGCAAAATATCTCCCTGGCAGATAGCTTCTGTATTTTTCTCCGTCAAAAATTTCCAAAATCGTTTGGGCATGTGCTGCATCTGCAGACGCAAATTCCGGCGTTCCTTTATTGTTACCGAATCGAGGTAACTTAGCCAAAGTTGCTGAAATTGAATTTCATCAGCACTCAAAACTTTTTTCCCGGCTTTTCCATTTATCGAATTCATTTTACTGTTCTCAAGTTTTATCTGTAATATTTCTTTGGCAGTATGGTAAAATCCATACTTACGTTTCATATCATAAATCAGCCAGTTCTGAAGAGGATAACGATTTTTAAAATGATTGAGTACCAATGGCAATACATTATATTTCGGTTCGATAGGTGCAAAAAACATCTCTCCTTCGATTTCCTGAAAACGTGCAAACATCCTTATTCGTTCTGCTTCACGCGAAACTTTTTTAAAAATCTGATGTGTTTCGAGCACACAATTATCACCAAAATCACCTGTAACTGAATAAGGTGTGTCTAATATTTTATTAATAAACCTGAAAATTAACATCTCTATTCCTTGCATTTCCGATAAAAAAACACGGTAAATAAGTTGACTTTGGTTGTCGGGAAGGTTATCGTTGATTCGATGCCAAATGTTGTTGCACTTTTCTTCATCGGTAAACACATCGTAACGGCTATCCCACAGCGTTTCCTGATACGATGAAAATGTGCTTATCCTTTCTGGTTCGGTTTTCATTTCACGGACTTCATTTACCAAAGTGAGCAAGCCTTCAAATGTTCCATCATAAATAAAAATTGTCATAATTGTAATTTATTAATCATTAAATAATTGTAATTGCTTCGGTTTTTGCACACTATTGTTGTTTTCGGCAAGAAGCATCCTACGCAGATTTTCGGGTTTTATTTCTATTATCGTATTAGACTTCAGTTCGTTGCAAAGAATAAAATATTTTGCTCTTTTAATGACTACTCCCATTTTTTTTAAAGAAGAGTACCCTACTTTACCAAACCGGCGTGCCGAAACAATCAATTGTGCCGATTTTACACCTATTCCAGGTACACGCAACAGAATTTCATAAGGCGCACGGTTAACATCCACAGGAAAAATCTGGGGGTTTCGTAATGCAAAACTCAGTTTGGGGTCAATCTCCAATTCCAAGTTGGAATGCTTTTCGTTTACAATTTCATCAACGGTGAAATTATAAAAACGCATGAGCCAGTCAGCCTGATAAAGGCGATGTTCGCGCTGCAAAGGTGGGGATGCAAGCATTGGAAGCCGTTTGTCGTAGGCATTAACGGGTATAAAACCCGAATAATAAACACGTTTCAGATGATTTTTGCCATAAAGGTTCGATGCCAGGTGCAGGATACGGTCATCGTTGTCGTCGGTGGCTCCGATTATTAACTGGGTGCTTTGACCTGAAGGAGAAAATCTGGGTGCCGAACGGAATTTTCTGCGCTCTTCCTTGCTTTGGATAATTCCATTAGAAATATATTCCATCGGCTTAAAAATACCCTGATAATTTTTATCTGGAGCAAGAAGTTTAAGATTA
The DNA here is from genome assembly GCA_023227965.1 of Lentimicrobiaceae bacterium. Lineage (NCBI taxonomy): Bacteria > Pseudomonadati > Bacteroidota > Bacteroidia > Bacteroidales > Lentimicrobiaceae > Lentimicrobiaceae bacterium. The sequence continues at coordinate 23,868 of JALOCA010000027.1, forward strand.
TTTTCGGAGGCAATTTCTACATTTACACTCAACCTATCAGCATATAATCCAGCAGCTTTTATTATTTCAGGGCTTGCTCCCGGTATGCTTTTCATGTGAATATATCCATAAAAATGCTGAACGGTTCGCAACTCTTTTATCACTTTTATCATTAAACTCATGGTGAAATCGGCATCGCGAATTACACCCGAACTTAGAAATAGCCCTTCGATATAATTGCGGCGATAAAATTCAATAGTCAGTTCTACAAGCTCTTTCACGGTAAATGTAGTCCGAGGGATGTCGTTGCTGCGGCGATTCAGGCAATAGACACAATCGTAAATGCAGAAGTTTGTAAGCATGATTTTGAGCAGTGAAACGCATCTTCCATCTTCGGTAAAGCTATGGCAAATGCCCCAGGCTGTGGAATTTCCTATTCCTTTACCGGGATTGTCCCTTCGGGTACCACTCGATGCACACGACACGTCGTAGCGTGCTGCTCCTGCCAAAATCTTTAATTTTTCAAACGCACTTTGCATTTGCTAATATTTTTAGCAAATATACATGTTTTTTTAGTAATAAAACATTTTCTTTAAAAAATTAAGTAAAATAACGGGAAATTGTAACTTACATTTTTTCAGGCACATCTATTCCAAGCAGCGACATCCCATTTTTTATTACAGAGGCTGTAAAAAATGATAAATGGAGACGGAAGTGCTTTAAAACAGCGTTTTCTTCCTTCATAACAGGAACTTCCTGGTAAAATGCATTGTAGGTTTTTGCAAGATCAAAAATATAATTTGCAATCAAAGCCGGACTTAGCATATCGGCAGCCTGCTGTACAATTTCCGGGAAATTACGGAGAGCATCCAATACGGCTTTTTCATTTTTATGTAGTTGTATGCCAGTGTATGCTATCTGTTCAGGATTATTATCCGCACCGGCTTTACGGAGCAATGAACGTATCCTTGCATGGGTATATTGAATAAAAGGTCCCGTATTACCATTAAAATCAATGGATTCTTCGGGGTTAAAAAGCATATTTTTCTTAGGATCAACCTTTAAAATAAAATACTTCAATGCTGCCATCCCTACTTTTTGGTAAAGCAATTCCAAGTCTTCGGGGGATGCCTCTTCTGCTTTTCCGAGGGCTTCAGTAGTTTTGCGGGCAGTATCAGTCATGGTATCCATCAGGTCGTCAGCATCAACCACGGTTCCTTCGCGGCTTTTCATCTTTCCGTGAGGTAGTTCAACCATACCGTAATTCAAATGATGCAGCTTTTCCGACCAAGAATAGCCAAGCTTTTTCAAAACGGCTTTCAGCACGTCGAAATGATAATTTTGTTCATTTCCAACCACATATATAAGTTGTTGTGGATAATATTCCCCATAACGCAGATGTGCTGTACCCAAATCCTGGGTTATGTAAACGGAAGTTCCGTCGGAACGGAGTAACAGTTTTTCGTCCAAGCCTTCTGAAGTAAGGTCTGCCCACACTGAGCCATCTTTGTTGCGAACCAATAGCCCTTCTCCGAGTCCTTTTTCAACGATTTTTTTCCCAAGCAGGTAGGTTTCTGATTCGTGGTAAGTTTTGTCAAAACTTATCCCCATCCGCCTGTAAGTAACATCAAAACCTTCATAAACCCAGGCATTCATAGATTTCCACAATGCAATGGTTTCCGAGTCGTGATTTTCCCATTTTACAAGCAACTGCCTTGCCTGTTGCATGAGAGTTGAACGTTTTTCGGCTTCTTCTTCCGGCATTCCCTGAATTACATAGCTTTTTACTTCTTCCTTAAATTTTTTATCGAAAAGTACGTAGTATTTCCCTACAAGGTGGTCGCCTTTTATTCCGGAACTTTCGGGCGTTTCGCCATTTCCCCACAATTTCCAGGCAAGCATTGACTTACAGATATGAATTCCCCTATCGTTTACCAGATTCACTTTAACGACATTTTTTCCGCTTGCTTTCAGGATTTGAGAAACAGCATTCCCCAACAAATTGTTACGGATATGCCCCAGGTGGAGCGGTTTATTGGTATTGGGCGAAGAAAATTCCACTACCACAGGTGCTTCGTTACCAGGTTGGGTGAATCCAAAATGGCAAATGTCTTCAGTAGATTTTAAAACTTCAATAAAAAATTCATCGGTAAGGCATAGGTTCAAAAAGCCTTTCACCACCTGAAAGCTACTGATTTCGGATATCGAAGACAAGAGGAATTTACCAATCTGGTTTCCTGTAATCTCGGGCGATTTGCGTGAAATTCCAAGAAGGGGAAAAATCACAACGGTTAAATCGCCAACAAACTCTGGATTGGTTTTTTGTATCTGAATGGCAGACGGTAAAATCTCTTTTCCATAGTTTTGCATCACGGCATCGGCAACAGCCTGTGCAATTTTTTGTTCAATCATTTTAATGAAGTTCGGGAATGCAAAGGTAAAAAAATGAGGCTAAAAATTACTTTTTACCCAAATGTGATAATACAAAATGATAATGTTTAGCCCAGATGCTTTTTACAACAGTTTTATGAAAGCCTGGTTTTTTAATTTTGGTTGTATTGTTCTCTGATTGCTTTCCACCACTTGGGAACAGCATCTGCAATAATTACAACGACACAAATCAGAATCAAGATTGTAAGTCCCAGATTTATTCCACCCTGCAATTTCATTTCAGGATTGAGAAAATGAGGCAGGTAGATATTTATGCTATTTTGCAATCCGGCTGTAAAGGTGGTAACCCCAACAAAAAGCAAGGGTACAATAGTAATCCAGGCATATTTCGCCTTTCCGCGGTTGATTATGTAGGTTGTTCCAACCACCAGAGCAACGGTAGCAAGCAACTGGTTTGCCGTACCAAACATAGGCCAAATAGTAGTTACACTGCCGGTATAAATAAAATATCCCCAGGCAAGCACCACGATCAAACTTGTCAACAAGTTACCGGGTAACCAGTTAGCACGGCCAAAAGGTGCATAGACTTTTCCTACGGCTTCCTGCAACACAAAACGGCAAATACGAGTGCCGGCATCAATGGTAGTGAGGATAAAAAGCGCTTCGAACATGATGGCAAAGTGGTACCAATACGACATTAAACCCTTTAAACCAGGTATTGAAGAAAAGATCTGTGCCATTCCCACTGCCAATGAAACGGCTCCTCCGGTACGTCCGGCAACTTTTTCGCCCACTTCGGCACTAAGCATGGGTAAATCGCTTTTTGTAAAGCCCATAGCCTTCAACTGAGGTAATATTTCCTGAAACTTTTCGGGAGAAACATTTATCTGGAAATAATCCAATGGAAACATACTTGCAGCAGCAATGAGAGCCAGCACACTAACAACCCCCTCGGCAAGCATAGAACCTACGGCAATAGGTTTAATATGTGCTTCGTTCATGATCATTTTTGGAGTTGTTCCCGAACTTATAAGTGAGTGAAAACCCGAAACAGCCCCACAGGCAATAGTGATGAAAAGATAAGGAAATAAAGTTCCGGGGATGATTGGTCCGCCACCATGGGTAAAAGCCGTGAAAGCCGGCATTTGCAAATTAGGCGCCACGATGATGATGCCAATTGCAAGCATACCTACTACCGTAAGTTTCATGATGGAACTCAGATAATCGCGGGGGGTAAGCAAAAGCCATACCGGCAATACCGAGGCAAAGAAACCATATCCGGCAAGTAATATTGTGAGTGTTTTACGGTCGAGAAGAAACCAGCTTCCTACGGCTGAGCCAGGAATATAACGCCCAAGTATTACTGCAAGTGTAAGTAAAACCACTCCAAACACCGTAGCTTCTACTGTTTTTCCTTCCCTGATGCGAAACATCCAGACACCCATCAGCAAAGCAATGGGAATTGTGCTGGCTATGGTAAAAGTTCCCCAGGCGCTTTCGGCGAGTGCATTCACCACCACCAAACCCAAACCGGCAAGGGCAACAATAAGTATCAGAATCACTGCCAGCGAAGCTACCGAACCGCTCAACTTGCTGATTTCTGCACGGGCTATGGCGGCAAGCGATTTACCGTCATATTCTACTGAAGCAGTAAGAATGACCAAATCATGTACTGCACCCGCTATCACCGCCCCTACTACCATCCAGATGAAGCCCGGAAAGTAGCCAAACTGTACGGCAAGTACCGGTCCGACCAATGGTCCGGCACCTGCAATGGCTGCAAAATGGTGTCCGAACAATACCCATTTACTCACAGGGTAGTAATTCTGACCATCGTACAATCGCTCGGAGGGAGTAGGACGGTCGCTTTTAAAAGTTAATACTTTTGCACTGATGAATCCGAAATAAAATCGGTAAGCAAGGGCAAAAATGGCTATTGCGCCAATTATCAATGGCATTGCACTCATAACTAAAAATATTTTTTCCCTGTTCAGCAACAGGTGTGGAGGCAAATTCTCCCTGTGTTTTACATATATTCTTTAAGTTCGGAAGCATGTTCCTTTTCTTCTTCAATAATTTGCCTGATGACTTTTTTTGAATCAGACCTTGTTTTTTCCAGCAATTCAGTATAGAAATTAACGCTGTTTATCTCAAATTTATAGGCAATATCGAGTGCTTCCTTTGAATTGTGAACCTTTTTTGCCATTTCGCTTCCGGCATTGCTGCGGCTAAAAATATGGTTATCGGCAAGATGATTGATATAATCGGCAGCATCATCTTTGCTGAATTCAAAATTTTCGGGTTCAAAATGTTCGGCTATATTCTGAAATGTGGCGATATGGCTGATTTCTTTTGCTGCAAGTTCGCCAAACAGTTTTTTTACTGTATCATTATCATTGATAGCTTCGGATGCCGTAGTGTAAAAAATATGCCCGTTCTCCTCTATCCTTATGGCTATTTCGATTATTTCTTCTCCGGAATAGTACATGGTAACCTCCTTTTTATTAAGTTTGGTCAAAATTAAAAAAAGTTTTTTCCCGGCAACACTATTTTGGATAAATAAAATTATTTTTTTTATTAGCTCTTTCTCATAATGAAAGTCTGAGCTTTACGGTTGGTTATTTGCTATTGGCTGTTAGCTATTTGCTTTTAGCTGTTGGTTATTTGTTTTTAGCTATTAGCTAATTACAGAAATACAATTTCTGCTATGTCGGGAGCGGAATTGCATCCCGATGACTATCGGGACAGCTTAGCCGGGGTTGGACTGAGTGTCGGCAAGATCAGTCAGTGTCAAGTTACAAAATGAAGTGTTACACAAATTAAAGTTAGTTAATTTGTTCAATTGCCACCTACCTTCTGAAATCCCTATGGCGTATAAGCCTTTATTAGCAACCAGGCTTTTTCCCCTGCTAAATTACATTTTTTAAATAAAGTGCAGTATGAGAATTATTACAAGCTACTAAATCCTCCGGAGTACCTTGAAATAGCACTTCACCGCCTTGTCTGCCACCTTCCGGTCCCATATCAATTATCCAGTCAGCATACTTAATGATGTCCAAATTATGCTCGATTACAATTACAGTGTTGTTTTTATTCACAAGAGAACGTATAATATTATATAATCGGAGAATATCTGACATATGTAAACCAGTTGTTGGCTCGTCCATAACATATATATTACCCGCCTTATGAAGTTCAGAAGCAATCTTTAATCGTTGAGATTCGCCGCCTGATAATGAACTTAATGATTGACCAATCTTTAAGTATCCCAAGCCCACATCTTGTAGCGCTTTTAGTTGTTTTGTGATTTTTGCCGAAGTAAAAAACTGAAAAGCCTCATCAACTGACATGTCTAAAATATCGGCAATTGATTTATCATGCAATTTTAGTTCAAGTACATCTGGTTTATAGCGTTTTCCTTCGCATTCATCGCAAACGGTTTTAACAGCATCTAAAAAATGAAGTTCGAAACTTAATAAACCTTGTCCATTGCATTTCGGACAAGCCCCTTTTGAGTTAAAGCTGAACAATGAAGCTTCTGCGCCTGTTGCGATAGCAAATTCTTTGCGTATTAAATCAAATATGCCAGTATAGGTTGCCGGATTAGCTCTTGACGATTTTCCAATTGCCGATTGGTCTATTACAATAGAATCAGGATATTGTTTTAGGAATACCTGATGAATCAGGCTGCTTTTTCCACTGCCTGCAACGCCTGTAATGCAAGTAAGAACGCCAACTGGAATATTAACAGACACATTTTTAAGATTGTTTACATTGGCATTTTCAATAGCAATAAATTCTTTTGCTTGTTTCCTCTTGAAAGCAATTTTTTCATCATTGAACAAAAATTCACCTGTTATACTGTTTGTTTTAGTTATTCCTTTCGGGTCGCCTGAATAAACAAGTTGACCGCCATATATCCCGGCTTTGGGTCCAATATCAATAATCCATTCGGCAGCACGAATTATTTCAGGGTCGTGTTCAACAACAAATACGCTATTCCCATTATCCCGCAACCTATTTAATATTGATAGGAGCTTAACGGTATCTTTTGGGTGAAGACCAATGGAAGGCTCATCTAAAACATACAGCATGTCGACCAAATTACAGTCGAGCTGACGTGCCATTTTTACCCGTTGCGATTCACCTCCCGAAAGCGTAGCAACCGACCTGCTTAATGATAAGTACCCAACTCCTATTTCAATTAATTGTTCAAGAAGAAATTGAGCCTTTCGCATCACAGGAACTGCAATATCCTCTTTTATTGATGAAAGGAATTGCAATACTTCAGTAAGTTCTTTTTCGCACAAATCGGCAATTGAAACGCCTTTAATCTTAACCGATAATGCCCGTTCGTTTAACCTGGCGCCTTTACAATAATTGCAATCGGAATAAATGATATACTTTTTATAAGCATCTTTTTCCTCATCCGGCGACTCGTCTTCGGCTTTGCCTGAAACTCCTTTTTCCAATTTCCGTGCAATGCCCTCGAAAGTTTTAGAATATGTGCCAGAACCATGCTTTTTGTTTATTGGAATTGGCTCGGTATACAGTAGTTTGTGCAACTCTGCTTCCGAAAAATCTTTCAGCTTTTTATGGACATCAAACAAATCAATTGCCGTTATCTCACGCCAAAACCAACTGCCCACCTGCATACCCGGGTAAATGACAGCTCCTTCGTAAATGGATTTCTCTTTGTCCAATAGCATGTTAATATCCACTTGAATCTGTTTGCCCAAACCATGACAATGCGGACACATACCCTCGGGATGATTAAACGACAATAGAAAAGATGGTCCGATAAATGGTTTCCCGACACGGGAAAATAACAAACGCAAATAGGTATTTATTTCGGTAGCTGTGCCAACTGTACTTCGCAGGTTGTTGCCCATTCGTTTTTGGTCAATAACGATGGCAGTCGAAAGATTTTGAATATCATCTACATCGGGGCGTGAAAGTTTGGGCAAGCGTGCTCTTGCAAAAGTCGAAAAAGTTTCGATTAGCTGACGTTGCGCTTCAACAAAAACCGTATCAAAAAGCAATGACGATTTACCTGAACCTGATACGCCAGTAAACACAACTAATTTGTGCTTTGGAATTTCAATATCAATATTTTTGAGGTTATGCGTGTGTGCATTTTTTATAATTATATTGTTCCTTTCCATACAAAAACTTCTTTAGGTTGAATCGTTATTTATCAGAGTAAACCCCTATTCGATTGCCTTCGGTGTCTGAGAAAAGTGCAAAATATCCACGACCTTCCACCATAATTTTAGTTTTGGGTGTGATGGTACTGCCACCATTCAACTCAACCCTTTTCAAGAAAATATTTATATCGTCATCACTATAAAAATTAATAATCACCCCATCCATTGAAGGTTTATAATCAGGAGAATGAAAGATACAACCTGTAATATTCACTCCATCATCCGGAAAGCATCCCATTTTTTCGCCTCCGCAATCAACAATATTTAGAGTAAAGTCAAAAACGTTTTGGTAGAATTTTACTGCCCTGTTAAAATTACTTGTTGGTATGTCAAACCAACTTATTAGCTTTCTCATGTCTGTATTATTTTAATTGTTAATAATACAGCAAAACTACAAGTCAATGCGTTTGTATAATTGTAAAAAACAGACAATTTATTTTAATTAAAATAATCCGATTGACATTGGTGGTTTACAAAAAAGTCTTTAGGCGTATAACCAGAAAAAGACTTGAAGTCTTTTATAAAATGCGATTGGTCGAAATAACCGTTTTCATAAGCTATTTCAGTTAAAAACATACCATTTGCAGATGAAAAGGTGTTTAATATATTTTGAAAGCGCACTATTTTTATGAACTGCTTAGGCGTTTTGCCTACCATTGCCGAAAACTTCCTTTCAAGGGTCTTTGGAGTAACACAAAGCTTTTCAGACAATGTTGCTGCACTAATTTGCCCTTTACTTTGGTTAATAAACTCAATACCCGATTTTAAAAATAATGAATCTCTTTTGGCAGACACACTTAGTTTTGAAAGTAAGAAGTTTTCAATAATAGCAATTCTTTCATTTAAAAATTGAGCAACACAAAGCTGCTCATATATCTCTTTGGATTTGTTGCCAAAAATACAATCCAGACTAATATTCTGGTTCTCGATTTCAAGAAGCGGGAAGTTGAAAAAATTACATGCTCCGAAAGGATGAAATGTTACACAAATCAGTCCCGTTTCTCCATTTGTTGTTACATCGGCATACGAGTTGCTTATGCCACTAATAAAAAAATTTGTTTGCTTGTAAGTGTTGTTATCGCTACATTTTACCTTAAAACAATTTTTGTGGTGAAACATTAAATCAATATTTCCTGTAGGAATAACACGTTCGCATACATCATCTTCCAAAGAACTTTTCTCCATGACCCAATAATATTTAATAAATTGGGCTAATATTCCTGTTGGCTTGATAATTTGAAAACGCATAACATAATATTTTGATTACAAAAATAGTCCTTTTGATTTAATGTTTATATCCCAGCACTTAATCATCAAGTTGCACAATTTTTTTGCCCTGCTGCTAACGTTTACAGGTAGCCGCAGTGCGGAGTTTACTTGTTATTTCCTTTCTTTTTCACGGCTGAAAGCTGGTTTGCATACTTGCTTACGTGGTCCACCCGCATTGTAGTTGCCGGTTTATTAGTGGCATTAAATTATTATTCTTTATAAATCATCAAAAGGTGATTTTATTTTTTGTAAACTTTTTGTAAATATATGCGTATCTATTCCTGTTGTTTTGCTGTTTTCGTGTCCGGGATAAACCTGGTTTTCTGAAACCAGACAGGCTGTAAACAAATCAACTCTGTTTTTAAACCCCTGTTATTTTATAATTCCTGATTTTTCAAGGTTGTCAATAAGTAGTTTATGCATTTCAATTAATTCCAAAATCATTTCTTTTTCTCCTTCATTTCTTTGAATTACACAAATCATTTCTGCTGTTTTTGTCGAAATGTCTGTTTGATATGATATCGAGTAAACATTGTGTTTAAGTAGTGTTATTTGAATTTCTTTTGTTATAACTCTTTTTACTATGTCAGACCGATTACTTTTAATCAGATAATGTTTGTCAAATTCTGCCCAACCTAATTCAATTTCTGGTTTGTTAAACTTTTTAATGATTTTTTCAATGAAGTCTTCCCAACTCAATATTAGCTCAAAGTCCTGACTTGAAGATAAAGAAATCTGAAATTTTAAAGGTTTTGTGTCTGAAACGGAAATTTTAATATTCCATTTTTTATATGGGATTGAAATATTATGAATTTCAAGTTCGTAACCAGAGTTATGTTTAATCTTAAATTCCCCATTAAATTCGTCTGCAATTTCCTTCCACATTTCTCTTTTCGGAAAGTTGTCAGTATAACCTAATGAAGGTCCTTTGATGATTGTTTGAATTATATTTTTTTTATTTTCTTTAGTCATCGGTCTTTTTGTATAATAGGGGCTGGTATGAAACGTTGCCGATTGCGGGCGATTTCCCCCGCTGAACAGAATTGCAAATTCCGCTCATTTCTTTAGAAAATTCATAATTTCTGCTTTCGCTCTTACTTAATATTGCTTTCATTGCTTTCTGCTTCTTCATTCTGCGAAGTTAAAATTTCCGCTTTGTTCCGAGCGAAATCCCGGTTTAACCGGAACCGCTCAGCAGGGGTTTACTAAAGAATGTTCAAATGTATAACAAATCTGTAAAATGACAAGCTGCATCAGGCATTGGTAATTCATATTTTCACTTTTTCTCAGCTCTTTGGAAACAATAAAAGTTTTATTTGTGATATAGTTTTTTTATTTTGCAGATAATTTTATCAATCGTGTATATAAAAATTCCATAATTGCATAGTTTATTTGCCTGTAAAAAATAAAACCTTGATTTTTGCTTTAAGTTTTTAACGCTGATGAGCAAAAAAAATGTCATATTGCTACACGTCTTCATCTGGCTTTTTGGAGCGTTTTTAAACCTAAGGGATTTTTCGCTGCTTGCCGATCCGGAGTTATTATCGGTTTATCTAATAAGCACACTTTTTTTAGCTGTATCATTTTATACTTTTTACTTTTTTGTAGTTCCTCAGTTTCTGGAAAAGAAAAGATACTATCTGTTCCTGCTGGCTTCATTTATTGCCCTTGTAGTACTTACATTTATCGGCTATTCTTCACTCCTTTTGATAAAGGCAATTTTTATTCATAGTTTTAAAAATTTTTATGGAGTTTACAGCCTTAAAATGCATCTCAGCGGGATGTCGGTAATAGCTATTACTGCTGCATTTGGCACATTATTTAAAGTGATATTAAACTGGCTTAATATTATCAGCCAAAAAGAAAAATTAGAGAAGGAAAAAGCGATAAGCGAACTGGCATTGCTGAAGAGCAAAGTGAACCCTCATTTTTTATTTAATACGTTAAATAATATTGACGCCTTAATTTATGATGATCCGGACAAAGCTTCAAAATCGTTGCTGAAACTTTCGGAAATAATGCGTTATATGTCGTACGAAACGGTTTCGGAATATGTTAGCCTTTCAAAGGAACTCAACTACATTTCCAATATTGTTTCTCTTTACATGTTGAGGGTTTCCAATCCCGAATTAATCAGGCTCGATATTTCGCAAAACTATCCGGATTTGAATATTGCTCCCATGTTGTTTATCCCGTTTATTGAAAATGCTTTTAAATATGCTACTTTTAAGGGGAAAAACGGAGGATTCGAAATTAAGTTTAGAATTGAGGAAGCAAAAATATACTTTACAATTGTTAACCATTACGATACTATTAGAAGAGCATCGGGTTCGCAGTATGGTGGTACGGGTTTAGCCAATGTGAAACAAAGGCTCAAACACATTTATAAAGAAAAATATAGTCTGAATATAACTGATAAAAACGGACTTTTTAAGGTTGAACTAATAATTGATACCAATGGAAATTAAGTGCATTGCTATTGACGATGAACCCCTGGCACTGAAAAAGGTTTCTTCTTTTGTTGAAAGGATTAACGGGCTTACTTTATTGATGACTTTCGACAATGCCTTGGATGCAATCCCATTTCTGAAAGAGGAAAAGGTAGATCTACTGTTTCTGGATATTCAGATGGAGCGATTTACCGGAATACAATTCCTCGAAGCCGTTCAATACCATCCACAGGTTATCATTACCACTGCTTTTGAACAATATGCGCTGAAAGGCTTCGACTTTAATGTTACCGATTATCTGCTAAAACCTTACTCTTTCGAGCGTTTTGTTCAGGCTATAGACAAAGTAATGGAAAACATCAGACTGAAACAAGCCAATGCTACGGAAGATGACCGGAATTTTATCTTTGTTAAAACAGAATACCGGCTTGAAAAGATTTTTTTTGACGAAATACTTTATATTGAAGGGATGCGCGACTATCTGCAAATAGTTACAAAGTCGAAAAGGATTATGACCCTTCAGAATTTTAAATTTATAGAGAGTAAGCTTAAACCGCCCCAGTTTTTAAGGGTGCATAAGTCTTTCCTGGTTTCCGTAAACAGTATCGAAAGCATTGAACGAAACCGGATAAAGATACGCGACCAACTGATTCCGATCAGTATTACTTACAAAGAAGCTTTTTTTAAAACAATTGAAGATAAACTGCCCCCTAAGTTTAATCCGGGCTAAGGATTAAATTACCATCTTATTGAATTTTAAATGATAAAATACCGGTGAATAGCCGGGCGGGATGATTATGTCTTTTAAAAATAAATTTTGCAACAACCTATTGTACAATTATAAATCTTAAAAAAACAATGAGAGCAATGAATAAAATCTTTTTGGCAAAATACGGCAATTACTGGATTCTGTGTGCAGTATTTGTCGTTTCTATTGTTTGCAGGTTGATTTCCACTGCCAGCAGCAATGTAATCCCGGGATTGGGAAGTATGTATTATCCCTTACAGGTGCGATGCCTGCTCGAAAAAGGCACTCTGGGGTTTAATGATATGCCTTTGGTATTCTGGCTTGAAGCATTACTGGCTAAATTAATCATTCTTGTCAGCAACGCTCCGGTGAATAACTGCATTGTGCTGGCATGTAAGCTGGTTAATGTAATAGTACCTTCCCTTATTGTTGTGCCGGTTTTCTTCATAGCCAAATCCGTTTCCAATAACACAATAAAACCATTCTATTTGGCAGTAGTACTTGCGTTATCGGTATTGAATCCTTCTGTTCTTGTGATTTTTGCCGTTGACTTCGATAAAAATGCCATTGGCATGCTGTTCACGTTTACAGCTATTTATTACTTATGGCTGTACATAAACAACAAAAAGACGATGCCCGCTGTGATGGCAGTTTTATCAGTTTTGCTTACTTTATTAACGCACTTTGGGTGCTTTTCTTCATTGTTTGTATTGCTGATTATTTTTGTTTTGGTATCCGGCGTATTTTATTATAAAAACTGGATAGCCTGGTTAAAAAAATCCAGAATACGTATTTTTACAGTCGTACTGGTAATTTGTGTCTTGGCATTGCTTCCGGTTATTGTAAAATTGTACGACAACCAGCGGTTTCTGCATCTGACCTCTTATATCGCCTCACCAATTCAATTATTCTGCCATTCATTTTTCATCTTAATGCTAAAAGGCGAATTTATCTACGACTGGCCCAACATGTTCTTTCTTATCGTTTTAAATTTGTTCTCCGTTCTATCTGTTATTGCCTATTTCAGATTACGGAAACGCATGAGAAAAGAAGAATCCATTTTTTATTTAACCTTAGTTTTATGGTATGTCTTCCTTTCAAGCCCATTCATCAATACTGAGATATACAACCGGTTATTATTCATCTCACTGATTGCTTTAACCATTATCATAATTTTTGTTTTCAGCTATTTTAAACGGCCGGTTAAAATGACCATTGCCATCATCCTGACTTTACTTTTAATCCTTACAGTGGCAACCAATGGCGTACACCGGACTTATATTTCAAAAGAAGAATACGGCGAATTGAAGCAGATGACCAAATTTATTCCGCAACCTTCTTCCACCATTGTATTGGCACAACACAGGCTGGAATTTTGGACAAGCTGGACGCTTCATATCCGGTCCGGGCAACTGAGAGGCATCAAACCAAGTGAATACCCGAAGTATTCAACGGTACTGTACATCGTTCAAAAAAGCAACCAGTATAAGGAAGACGTTCCCAAAGCTGCCGTTTTGATTCATACAGGACAATATTTCGATTTGTATAAAATTTATTCAAAATAGATTTAGCCCAGATCAGGGTTTTGGAAAATGTAAAATGCACTTCCCGGTTACGGAGGCTGATTTTAAAAAATGCTAAACGTGCCTCCCGGTTACGGAGGCTGGTTTCAGAAAATGTAAAACGTGCCTCCCGGTTACGGAAGCTGGTTTCAGAAAATGTAAAACGTGCCTCCCGGTTACGGAGGCTGGTTCCAGAAAATGTAAAACGTGCCTCCCAGTTACAGAGGCTGGTTTCAGAAAATATAAAACGTGCCTCCCGGTTACGGAGGCTGATTTCAGAAAATGTAAAACGTAAAAACCAAAAGAATTACAGAGAATACTGTATGAATGTTATTTTTTAGAATGGTAAATAATCGCACTTAAAAACAGGTATAAGCATTTAATCCAGCTATTATGTAATTTTACATTAAGCTATTGTAGCAAAATGGCAACAACAAACAACCCGTTCATTCACCAGAGGGGATAAACAAAAAAGGAAAATGATTAATTCCCTACGGAAAATAAAACCATTGCGCATTTATATTGTTCTATTGATATTATTACACACAAAATGAAACAGAAAGTATCTTTGGTATTGTCTGGAGGAGGTGCCAGGGGGATTGCCCACATAGGTGTTATTGAAGAGTTGGAGAAGCATGGATTTGAAATAACTTCCGTTTCAGGAACTTCCATGGGTGCACTTGTGGGGGCTGTTTACGCATTAGGAAAAATGGAAGAATACAAAAGCTGGCTATACACCCTTGATAAAAGAAAAGTATTTAGTCTTGTGGATTTTACATTTAGTAAGCAGGGACTGATCAAAGGGGATAAAGTATTAAAGACAATGAAGGAATTTATCCTGGATGCAAATATTGAAGATTTGAAAATATATTATGCTGCTGTAGCTGCGGACATTATTAACAAAAAGGAGGTGGTATTTACCGAGGGAAGCATTTACGATGCCATCCGGGCTTCCATTGCCATCCCTACGGTGTTTACACCGGTAAAGAAGGAAAATGGCCTGCTGGTGGATGGTGGCATCATCAATAATATTCCTATTAATCATGCCAAAAGAACGCCAGGCGATATATTGATTGCGGTAAATGTTAATGCCGACATCCCAGTATTAAAACTAACTATCTCCCAAAAAGAAAGTGAAGTAAAACAGTCAGTATATCAGAAAAAGATCAAAGACTTCTATAACCAATTAAAAAAGACCAAACATAGTCAAAAGGATGGAAAGTTTGGTTATTTTAACCTGATCAGCAAAACCATTAGTTTAATGACTTATCATATCGAACAGATGTTACTCGAAAAATACGCACCGGATATCATGGTTAATATTTCCGGAGATTCCTGTAATACTTATGATTTTTACAAAGCAGAGGAAATGGTTGAAACCGGGCGGCGGGCGGCTGCTACAAGTTTAAAAGAGTACGAAAGCAGGATAAGATAGATACATCAAGAAAAATCCCGGACTTCCGCCGGGACTTATTTTATAAGACAATCATTTTAAGAAGGCAGAGATCAACCAACAACAATATACGAGTTGGAATCAATCTGATACATCTTATCAAAGACAAACAAGGATATAGGCGTTGTGCTCTGATTTTCTATCAGCACTTCTTTCTTTGTTACTCTTATTTTCAGTAAATGTTCCCTGAAAAGGATTTTAAAAGAATAGGCTTCCCATTGCGCAGGAATCATCGGGGAGAAACGTAGTTTATCGTCGTACACACGCATGCCACCAAAGCCCTGAATGACGGTCATCCAGGTGCCGCCCATGCTGGTGATGTGGCAACCGTCGTCGGTATCGTTGTTGTAATCGTCGAGATCGAGACGGGCAGTGCGGAGGTACATCTCGTATGCTTTTTTCTCGTAGCCAATTTTGGCAGCGAGGATGGAATGTACGCAAGCCGAGAGAGAAGATTCGTGTACGGTACGAGGTTCGTAAAAGTCGAAATTACGCTTGATGGTAGCCGTATCAAACTGATTTTCGAGAAAGTATAACCCCTGTAACACATCTGCCTGTTTGATGAAACAGGAGCGCAGGATGCGGTCCCACGACCATTTCTGATTCAGAGGAAGGTCTTTTGGTGGCAGGTCTTTTACAAGTATCTGTTCTTTGTCCAGGTAGCCATCCTGTTGCAGGAATATCTCCTGTTCTTTGTCTTCGGGATAGTACATGTGGCTAAAGATGGTTTTCCACTGTGCTGTTTCTTTTGTTTCGTCGAATTTCAGTTTGGCAATTAGATGCTCGAACTTGCGCGGAGCCATATTTTTAACGTATTCAATAGATTTGCAGGTATATCCTAACGTCCAGCAAGCCATTTTGCTGGTGTACCAGTTGTTGTTGACGTTGTTTTCATATTCGTTCGGGCCGGTAACGCCAAGCATCACATATTTTTTCTTTTCCTGCGAGAAATTTACCCTCTGCGCCCAGAAACGGGAGATAGCAATCAGCACTTCCAGTCCATAGTCAATCAGGTAAGGTTCGTCGCCGGTGTAACGGATGTAGTTGTAGATGGCAAAAGCGATGGCGCCGTTGCGATGTATCTCTTCAAAGGTGATCTCCCATTCGTTATGACATTCTTCGCCGTTCATGGTTACCATGGGATACAGGGCTGCACCACCGCTAAAACCGAGTTTTTCGGCATTTTCGATAGCTTTATGCAACTGTTTGTAGCGGTAAACGAGCAGATTCTTGGCAATCTTCGGGTCGGAAGTAGCAAGATAAAAAGGGATGCAATAGGCTTCGGTATCCCAATAGGTGCTTCCGCCATATTTTTCGCCGGTAAAACCTTTGGGACCGATGTTCAGACGTTCATCTTCGCCGGTATAGGTTTGATTTAGCTGAAAGATATTAAAACGTATGCCTTGTTGGGCTGCAATGTCGCCTTCGATGGCGATGTCGCTTTCTTCCCATTTTTTATCCCAGGCGGCAATTTGTTCCTGAAGCATTCTGTCAAATCCTTTTGACATTACCTTCTGCACGTAAACCGTGCTGCTTTCCACAAGCTTATCTTCCGGATGGTTAAGCGAAGCACAGATGGCAACATACTTTTCGATGGAAAGTGTTTCCTGCTTTTTCACTTTAAACTTTTGGATATTGCCGGTGTATTTTTCTTTTTCCACCGCTTGGGCTGTGATGTTTTGCAGATTTTCCCCAACAAAAACCTGGTACTGCATGATAGCAGATACCACAAAGCCTGTTTTTTTGGTTTTGGCGACTACATAACCGGTTCCGTTTCCGGCTTTCTGACATACCTCGTCCCAAAACTTTTCGTCGTAGTTGGAATCCTGGTTTTTTACATCAAAATCGAGGAACGGCTGAATGGTGATTTCGGCATCGGCATTGGTTACGGTAAGCTGGTAGCGTATGGCTCCGCTCTCGTCATCCACGATGCTAAGCAGACGTTTGGAAGTTAACTGTACTTCCAGGTTGTTTTCCATCACCAGCAGGGCAGTTCTTTCCAGCCAGCCTTCTTTCATGTTCAAAACACGGCGGAATTTTTTGATGGTACAACGGTATAGGTCGAGGCGAACACCATTGATATAAACGTCTATTCCAATCCAGTTAACGGCATTGAGCACTTTGGCAAAATATTCGGGATAGCCATTCTTCCACCAGCCAACACGGGTTTTGTCGGGGTAGTAAACACCCGCGATATAATTACCCTGCAGGCTGTCGCCGCTGTAATATTCTTCAAAATTGGCACGTTGGCCCATCCTGCCGTTGCCGATGCTCATCACACTTTCGGTAATACGGTTGTGCTCCGGATGGAATCCTTCTTCGATGATGCACCATGGGTCGTGTTTGATGTAGCTTTTCATACGTTTTTAATTTGAATGGTAAATTTTTTTTCTTTTTTCTTACCCTTTCGGCGAATACCTGATCTTCAAGTTTACTCCGGAAACCGATCAAAATTTTTCTTTGTGCCTTTGAGACCTTTGTAGTTAAATACTTTTTAAAATTAACCACTAAGGGCATCAAGTACCAATAACTATCGGTGCATCGGAATCACAAAGGCTTTTCAGTCGGTTTCATAGATGGGTCAAACTTTTTATTTATTCTTTTATCATTTTTTTAATCTTTTCCACAGAAACTTCGTCAAAACCAGGAACTACCAGGTGGGCATGTCCCAAGTTTTCGGGCAACCCGATGCCTACTACTTTCATCCCGGCATTCAGAGCCGCCTGTATGCCCGCTCCGGCATCTTCGAAAACCACACATTCAGCAGGAGGTATTCCCAATTCTGCGGCTCCTTTCAGGAAAATCTCAGGATTGGGTTTGGCTTTGGTAACCTTGTTGCCGTCAATAATGGCATCAAAATATTGCATCATACTGATTTTTTCGAGTATAGTCCGGGCATTTTTGCTTGCCGATCCTAAGGCTATCTTTATGTTGTTCTGTTTTAAATATTCCAAGAAGCCAATCACTCCCGGCAGGATTTCGTCCGGGGTCATTTGCATAATATATTCCACATACCATTCATTTTTCCTTGCGGCACAGGCTTCCTTGGATTTTTCGCATAAGGTCTTCCCTCCTATCCCGAGCAGAATCTCCAGCGAAGTCATGCGGCTTACGCCTTTCAAACGTTCGTTATCGTGTTCCGTGAAATCAAATCCCAGTTCATGGGCAAGGCGTTTCCATGCCAGATAGTGATATTTGGCTGTGTCAACTATTACTCCGTCGAGGTCGAATAAGCAGGCTTTCATATAACTGTGAGTTAGGAGCTTGGAGTTAGGAATCAGGGGCATCTCATCGCTCATAGCTCCCAACTCCAGGCTAATTATTTTTGAATATATTCTTTTACAAATACAACAGAAATACCTGCCAGCACCATGGAAGCTCCGGCAATACCAAGCATCAAGATGGCATTACTGCCCAAAGCAGTTAAAACGATTCCGCCAAGCAGTCCTGCTGCAATCTGAGGAATGGTGATGGTAGCATTGAAGAGCCCCATGTACACGCCCATTTTACTTGCCGGCAACGAAGCCGAAAGGATGGCATAAGGCATGGCGAGGATGGCTGCCCAGGCAATACCAACGCCTATCATGGAGAAAAACAGCACATTCTGGTCGTGGACAAAAATCATGGAGATGAGTCCGATCCCACCCAAAATCAACGAAAACATATAAGTAGGCTTCCGTCCTATATGATTGGCAATGCGTGCCATCACAAGGGAAAACAAAGCTGCAAAAACGCTGTAAGCTGCAAAGATTACGCCTGTCCAGTTTCCTGCTGCGTTGAAATCTGCAGAGGTGGAATCAGTGGCAGGAGTGCCCCAGATGTTTTGTGCAATACCCGAAGTAGTGTAAACCCACATCAGGAACAGGGAAAACCAGGAGAAGAACTGAACGATGGCAAGCCTCCACATGGTTACGGGAATGTCCTTCAGTAATGCCCAGAAAGAGGTGTGAGATTTTTCTTCAACTGTAATATTATTATATTCTTCATATTCCTTGGGGGGATATTCCTTAGTAGTAAAAGTAGTTACCAGCACGGTAAGTAACAGTGCTCCTCCACCGAAATAGAAAGCCCAGATTACCGTTGGAGCCACTTTTTCGCCGGGAGCAGGCGTATTGGCAACGCCCAGCCAGGTAAGCACAAACGGAAGCAATGAACCTATCACTGCACCGGCATTGATGAGAAAACTTTGTATGGAATAGCCGATGTTTCGCTGCTCCTCCGATACCATATCACCAACTAAAGCACGGAAAGGCTGCATGGTTACGTTAAAAGAGGTATCCATAAAAAGCAACATGAAAGCCCCGAAAAACAAGGGTGGTACCAGGTAAGCGAAGAACTCGGAATTAGGCATAAAAAACATTGCCAGTGCCGAAACGATGGCTCCACCGAGGATAAACGGGATGCGTCTGCCAAGGCGGGTCCAGGTTTTATCGCTGGAAAGGCCAATGATAGGTTGTACCAGCAAGCCGGCAAGCGGAGCTGCCAGCCAGAAATAACTCAATTGATCCACATTGGCACCAAGCGCCGATAAAATACGGCTGGTATTGCCATTCTGAAGTGAATAGCCTATCTGTACGCCAAGAAATCCGAAACTCATATTCCAGATTTGCCAGAAGCGTAAACGTGGTTTTTGTTTCATCATACAATCAATTTGTTCGTTAAGGAATGATGGAACCCACAAATTTGAATGTTATCGCAAAGCACAATGAGAATGTGGGCTTCATATCTTTACTTTGTTTAGGCTGTAAAGATACTGAATTTTATTTTTTCATAAACGCCCTGTTGCTGGTCTGGTATAAATCACGGTCATCAGGGTGAAAATGACCAAAAAACCTATTCACTTAAGTTTGGGATAAAATATGTTTTCCATCTGCCTGATAATAACCCATTAGGGTATTAATTTATTGTAATTGCGGAAATTGTATTTCCGCTTTGTTTTGAGCGGAATAGCAAATGCCACTCAGCCGGGATCAATAATTAATCGTCTACAACAAAATGTAACATGCTAAAATATTGCAAAAATGATTTGCAACCTTACGCCGAATTCAAGTTATTAAGGCTTCAATCCACTAAACCTGAAATGTGATTATTTGCAGTTTGTCATTTTGAGTCCCATTCATTTAGGGGAAATGAATCAGTTCGGTTTTTTATTCAGAACCTGAAGCGCTAAGAATATGAAAGTTAAAATAGAATACAACAGGGTTATCCTGTCGTCGTCTCAAAAAAATTTTATTAATTGTGTTTGGATAATCTTACCAAAGCCATAAAAATATTTTTTATAGTCAGGGTATAATTGCGGAGACAAAATTAGCAGCATTATTATCAATTATGGTCATGTCGGCGCTGTCAACAAAACCATCGCCATTGGCATCAGTGGCAAGGTATCCCATTGCAAAATTTGCAGCATCGTTATCAACAGGGGTCATATCGCCGCTGTCAACAAATCCGTCCTGGTTTACATCGCCACCATAGGTAACATAAACGCCCAAAACCTCTTTCAGATTATTACCATAGACTTTTGCAGGTGAATCATAAGTGTAATTAAGGGTTCTTCCGGCAAAAGAGATGGGTTGGGCAGTAGTTGTTTCTATACTATTATGGTGTTTTATAGTTACATAGTATGATGCTCTTTTTACCGCGGGAAATATAGCCGTAGCAGTGCCGTTAATGGCAAGGCTAACTGTAGGATTTGTGTACAAAATGTTAGCATAGTCACCTGCGAGAGCACTGTGTAGTTCAATGCTAACCTGGTCGGCAGTTGTACCGGTATATTTATCTCCTGATTCGTCCTGTGCTTTTCGCATGGTGCTACTACCAGCATATAGTCCTTCTGTGAATAAGGAAGTTAAATTAAGTATTTTTTCGGTGCTTTCCCCGGTGAAAGTGCCCAGAGAGGTTAATCCGGTTGCAGATAGCTGATGCAGGCTTGTATTGGCAATAGCATAGGTAGCGGAAGAAGGTACGTTAAACAAACCACAGTAAATGGTATTTTCTGTACCTGAAACATCTGCCGGTGCAGCATAGTTGAAAAGTGCATCGCAAATAAAATTATTTGCATTGGTAGATACTTGCCAATAACGGTTCAGATAGCTATCGGTAAGTCCTGACAGAGGAGCATTTTTAAGTCGAACGCCGACATATTTGCCGCCGGCAAAATTACCAGACGTAAAGTTTAGCGTAGCCGGCGTATATTCTGCAACACCTGTAGTATCACCTATGGGGAAAATAAAACTGCCTGTATCTTTAAACATTTTGCGCAACTCGCCCGTGCCTGTTGCCACAACCATAGCCGATGCAGAAGGAGTTCCTTCAATCGTTGCCGTTGTATCAAGCAGTAGATTACTTGTGTTTAAAGAAACAATGCCATTGGTAAGGGTAAGTGTGCTACTTATAGTTGTATTGCCATACAATTCCAATCCTGCCGGATTGTTTACGGTTAAATTACCTGTAATATTTATTCCTTTGATTTTTTGTACTGTTGTACCTGTTAAATTCAGGGTTCCGTTACCCAAGTTAGAGGCAATGATATTCTGGTTATCGAGATCAC
Organism: Lentimicrobiaceae bacterium; assembly: GCA_023227965.1. Lineage (NCBI taxonomy): Bacteria > Pseudomonadati > Bacteroidota > Bacteroidia > Bacteroidales > Lentimicrobiaceae > Lentimicrobiaceae bacterium. Next base: position 45,474 of record JALOCA010000027.1, read on the forward strand.
CTTTTAAATGCAGTGTACCATGATTGATGAGGGAGGCACCATTTTGGATGATAAGAGAACTGGTATTTATCCAGGAAGTACCAGATGTTATGTATAAAGTGCTGCCACTATTAATTACGCTTTGGGCACTGGCAGGGTAAAGTACTGACAGGTTCAGACAAAAAATGGCAATAGCTTTTGCAACCGGCAAAAAATAATTTCGGATGTTATAACCAAAGTTTTTCACCCGAAAATAATTTATTATTAATATGCCGGATGGAACTTGCATGTTATTATTTTCATGCAGGTTTATGTTTTTATATAAATATGCTCGGTTCATAAGTAGAAATTACCGAATATTAATACTATTTATTGATAGTTAAAAAGCCCGTATAGCCCTAACAAAATAAAAAGGGTCGCTTTTCCATCCGGTATATTGATCGCCGTTATAAAAAGCTTGCATCCATGCCTGTCCTGTAATACTGCTGTATTCAGAAGAACTCCAATAAATGGCATTTGCAAATCCACCTACCAAGGTGCGTTGAGCATATAATAAGTTGAGTTCATCTTTTGAGGGTAAAAACCAATCGCTATAACCGTTTAGTACCAAATCAGAACAAATTTTGGCAGCTATCCCCAAATAGGTACAAGCGGTAACAATTGCTAATGTATTTGCGTTACCCGTACCAACAGCAGTACCCTGCGCCCCATGTATGCTGAATCCTTCACAGCCCCAGGGAATATTCGCTCCCTGGTCTGTTTCAGCTGCAATAAGACCATGTATTCCGGTACCATCAAGATAAAAAACGATACCTCCTCCAATATGCGCTCCCAATGGAATGGAATATGCTGTTCCATTAGTTCTTTCCCATAATATTCCATTGTAATACGCAAGATAGTTATCACTTGTGTTATAAATCATCAAACCGGCTACAGGGTTTGAAATGGAAAACATTTCAGTAGTAGTCATTCTGGGTGGAAGGAATCCTTTGGCTGTTGATTTAACCTCAAGCATCGCACAACTTGCCGGCAGGCTGGTATCGGCACTTATACTCACTTGGGCAAAAGAGCAATTATAGAAAAAGCAGATACCTGTAAATAGAAGCAGAAATGTTTTCATAGTATTTATATTATTATTAATCAAATTATTATTTCACAAAAAATTCATTCGTATTTTTATTTTCGGTTTATTTTGAATAAAAATTTGCGACTACGTTACAAAACTTCTTTTCTGTATGATAAATCCGATATTTATCTTTAGTGGTACTTTATATCAGTTTTCTCATTAGCGTATACCTTTTTATTAAACAGGTTACCAATAAAAAAGGATGCTTTATTTAAAAAACATCCTTTTTTACAATGATTAATTTTTGTAACCCGGAATTCTCATCCTAAGGTCTCCTTATACATTAATGCTGAATTATGATTCTTTTTGTTACTTGAATTTTATCGGATTTAACGGTAATAATGTAAATATCATTGGGAAGATTAGCAACCGAAAGAGCAAACTCGTTGGTATATTCAGTATTTATTGTTTTTGAAAAAGCTTTCAGCCCATAATGGTTGTACATTTCCACAGCATATTTACCTTTTTTAAACTTATTAAAATCGAGTGTCAGTGTAGAAACGGCAGGATTGGGATATGTTACAAGGTCGAAATAATCAATATAGAATATATTGTTGCTTTGATCTGTTATCGCAGAATTACGAACACTGGTAACTTTAACCTTATAACTACCACCAGCTATTACACCAGATGATATAAACCAGTCTAAATAAGTCCCTGGAACGGAATTGGCAATATTCATAACTAAATTATCAGAAGCGTCAAGTAAATCAACTCTTACATCTTCAGTAACGGAAGCACTTTTTGTCCACGTTATTCTTTGTGTGGTTTCAAGGCTCCACTCTTCCCCACCGTCAGGAGCAGTTACAAGAATGGAACCCCCTGGAGTAGTAATTACAATATCGAAAGTAGCATCACTTATATCTGTTACGGTTGCATTCCGTACGCTTGTAACCTTTATTTTGTAGGTTCCTATGGGAACAACTGAAGGAGAAATGTACCAGTAGAGTGTGGTGCCGGGAGCAGAATTGGAAATGTTCATAACCAA
>JALOCA010000028.1 GCA_023227965.1 Lentimicrobiaceae bacterium
ATTCGTCCGCAATCGCCCGAAATGGAAATTACGAACGGAACAGCTAAAACCGATGAAAACGGAATGTTCACCGTAGATTTCACCGCCATCCCCGAAAAGAACCTGTCTTCCTGGCAGAAACCGGTTTTTGATTACACCGTAACTGCCGATGTTACGGATATCAACGGGGAAAGCCATTCTGGTGAACAAATAGTTTCAGTTGGTTACAATGCATTGATAATTAAGCTTGATATTCCTGAAAATGTCAATCGCAAAGCAAAATCTGGATTTGGACTTTTCACTACCAATCTGAACGGGGAAAAAGAACCGGCAAATCTCGAAATTACGGTTTCCCAACTCCGCCAGCCGGAAAAGATTTTCCGTGCACGTAACTGGGACCGTCCGGATAAGTTTGTGATGAGCAAAGAAGAATTCGAAGCTTCTTTCCCTTACGATATTTATGATAATGAAGATGATATTACCAAATGGGAAAAGAAATCTGTCTGCTTTTCAGGCAAAATGGATACCGGGAAAGATTCCCTGCTAACGTTTCCGGATTTCAATCGCTGGGAACCGGGGCAGTACGTTGCCGAAATAAAAACCCGCGATAAATTTGGCACGGAAGTGAAAACCGAAAAATACTTTACCGTTTTCCTTCCCGAATCCGGCGAAACGGCGACCAATAGCATGGACTGGTTTACCGAACTGAAAAGCAGCGGTGAACCGGGTGAAAAAGCTTCTTTGCTGCTGGGTTGTCGCGATAAAAATGTGAATGTATATTTTGAAACCGGCAGCAATCCCGCTTCCGGCGGACAGTGGTTAAAACTTAACCGCCAGCAGAAACTGTTTGAAATTCCGATAAAAGAAGAAAACCGCGGTGGAATTCCTGTTACTCTTTTCTTTGTGAAACACAACCGCATTTACCTGCATCAAACGATCATCGAAGTGCCTTACACCAACAAGATGCTCGATTTCGGTTTTGAAACTTTCCGCGACAAGCTGCAACCGGGACAAGCCGAAGAATGGCGCATCCGCATCAAAGGCAAAAAAGGTGAAAAAGTTGCCGCCGAGATGCTGGCTTCCATGTACGATGCTTCGCTGGATGCTTTCCGTCCGGCAGACTGGAATTTTTATATTTTCAACAAAAAAGCTTTTTTACAAAACTGGAATGCAAATGATTTTGGCATTTCTTGGGGTACTGTGATTGACTATAATGTCAATATCAACGAAAGTTTTTTACCGAAAATTTACGACCAGTTGAACTGGATGGGAATGAATTTTGGACATTCCAATCGCTTTGTGGGTGGCATGAAATCCATGGCGGCAAAAGGAAAAAACAGGGATGCAATCGTAGTAGAAGAAACGATGGATGTTGCCAATCAGGTTATCGTTGATAAAAAAATAAATGACGAAGGGAACAAATCTCAACCAGTTTCCCCGAAACAATTAGAGCAACCACTGCTCCGCCGCAACTTCAACGAAACGGCTTTCTTTTATCCTAACCTGCAAACAGATGAAAACGGGGATGTGCTGATCAGATTTACCGCCCCGGAATCGCTTACCCGCTGGAAACTGATGGGACTGGCTCATACCAAAGACCTGATGAACGGCCAGTTCAGTAAAGAGATTGTAACACAAAAGGAACTGATGGTGATGCCCAATGCCCCCCGCTTTTTCCGCGAAAGCGATACCATGACTTTCCAGGTTAAGATTTCCAACCTTACCAGCGAAGCCATGCAGGGAACCACTTCCCTCGAATTTTTCGATGCCGTAAGCATGCAGCCGGTAAATCTCTTTGCCACCGGAACGCAAAAAACACAGACATTTAATGCACAAAAAGGTCAGAGTGCCGTTGCCGGCTGGAAACTGATCATCCCGCAAGGAACTCAGGCAGTTGCCTACCGCATCACAGCTCAATCCGGTAATTTCAGCGACGGAGAGGAAAACACCCTGCCCGTTCTTACCAACCGCATGCTCGTTACCGAAACCCTGCCGATGCCTATTCCCGGCAAGGGAACGTATAATTTTACAATGGATAAACTGCTCCAATCTCCCTCCCTTGGGGGGACAAAAGGGGGTGGAAATGGTAAACTCACCCTCGAATTCACGTCCAATCCTGCCTGGTATGCCGTGCAGGCATTGCCTTACCTGAGGGAATCTACGTATGAATGTGTTAGCAACATCTTTAACTGCTACTATGCCAACAGTATCTCCACCTCTCTGGTAAACCGTAATCCTGCCATCAAACGGGTTTTCGACAGTTGGAAAAACACTACTCCTTCTGCATTTCTTTCCAACTTAGAGAAAAATCAGGAGCTGAAAAGCGCCTTGCTCGAAGAAACGCCCTGGGTGATGGAAGCCGCAAGCGAAAAAGGACAAAAACAACGGATTGCTTTGCTATTCGACATCAACAAAATGTCGGACGAACAGGGAAGCAGTTTGCGTAAGCTAAGCGAAAAACAATCTTCCAACGGCGGCTGGCCCTGGTTTCCCGGCATGCCCGAAGATGAATATATTACCCAGTATATCGTTACCGGACTTGGACATCTGGATCAGTTGGGCATCAAAGATATGATCGGCAACGCAACCACCTGGAACATGCTGCGGAATGCTGTACGATTTTTGGATAATCAGGTAAAGGATGACTTTACGAATATTAAAAAACAGGATACCTCCTACATGGAAAATAACCATCTCGACGGAATGAAAATCCAGTATCTGTATGCAAGAAGCTATTTCGATGCAACCATCCCGGCAAATAAACAGCAGGCGGAAGCCATAGCTTATTTCCGCCAGCAGGCGCAGAAATACTGGCGGCAGAACGATCTTTGCCAGCAGGCGATGATTGCCCTTGCCCTGCATCGTTTCGGCGATTCAGCGACAGCTAAAGCCATTTTGAGCTCCATTTCCGAAAAGGCATTGCATTCGGAAGAAATGGGAATGTATTGGCGTGATAATAAATCCGGGTATTTCTGGCACCAGGCTCCGGTGGAAACACAGGCATTGCTGATAGAGGCTTTCAACACCATCAATGGGGATAAAAAAGCTGTGGAAGAGATGAAAACCTGGCTGCTGAAACAAAAGCAGACACAAAATTGGGGAAGTACCCGAGCCACCGCCGAAGCAGTTTATGCACTCCTGAGTACCGGAAGAGAGATGCTTGCTACCGATAGCAAGCTTACAATCCAGGCAGGTAAGCGCATCATCGAACCGCAAAAACTGGAAGAGACTAAAATAGAAGCCGGAACGGGATATTTCAAGACTTCCTGGAACGGCGAGCAGGTGTTTCCGGAAATGGGGAAAGTTACCGTTAGCAAAGCCGACGACGGCATTGCCTGGGGAGCCATGTACTGGCAACATCTGGAACAGTTGGATAAAATAACTACTCAGAAAACGCCGCTTCAGTTGGATAAAAAGCTTTTTGTGGAACGCAACACACCTTCGGGCACTGTGATAGAACCGGTAAGCACGGCAACTCACCTAAAAGTTGGCGACAAGCTGAAAGTCCGCATCGAACTGCGCGTGGATCGCGACATGGATTATGTTCACATGAAGGATATGCGCGCTTCGGCTTTTGAACCGGTGAATGTTCTCTCCGGTTACCAATATCAGGGTGGTCTTGGCTACTATGAATCTACCCGGGATGCTTCTACCAACTTCTTCTTTAGCCGTTTGCCAAAGGGAACCTGGGTATTTGAATACGAACTGGTGGTATCGCAAAAAGGAGAATTCTCCAACGGCATCACCACCATACAGTGCATGTATGCCCCGGAATTTGCTTCCCATTCCGAAGGGATACGGGTGAAGGTGGAATAGCGGTTTTTTTAGAATGATACATTACGGTAATGCCTTCCGCCGTTACGGTGATAGTTTCCGCCATTTCGATAATGGCTTCCGCCGTTTCGATGATGGCTTCCGCCATTACGATGATGCCTTCCGCCAACGGAAACCATCATCATAATACTGTCTATTGGTTTTTTATAAAGGTTTGGCTAAATAGTAACCTGAGTTAGCGTAAGGTTGTAAACTATTCCTGTAATATTTCAGTATGTTACATTTCGCTGCAGGCGATTAATGTTAATAGAATGTTGGTTTTTTATAAAAGATTGTCCGTAGGGCATTAATTATTGATCTCCTGACGGAGAATCCACCAGAAATAAAAACCCTTTTCTATTGATATTAAACCCTTGACGGGTTAATAGCAAAACATGTTTTGTCCCGGACTCAGGTTATATAACTTTGTGGGTAAAATATATCTCCCAACTTCCTGCCATTATAATAAAAAAAGCCACTTCTGTCAGAGAAGTGGCTACATCGTTTTATGTATTGAGAAAAATATTTTAATAGAACATCCAGCGGTTGTCCTTAATGTTGGCGTTGTCTTTCATTATGGTGTATAGTTCACGGTTCACGGTTCCGGCAAAATTGTTGTACATCATAAAAGCATCCTGTTTGTAGTCGGTTTTAGCAGTGGGTTCGGTAAAGTTGTCAACAATTACAACAAACACACCTACGGTACCCTTAATGGGTTTTGACACTATGCCGGGTTTTAGGGTAAAAGTTTTTCCGATTACTTCCGTTTCGCGTCCGTATTGAGGCAAATTGTAGGTTGCAAATGTAATACTGATGGTATCGGTTTTGGCATTGAATTTAGCGGCAAGCTGGTTAATGTCTTTTACCGATGCCATGGCACTGTTGATTTGCAAAGTCAAAGTTTCAGCTTTTTTATCACGTTTTACAAGGGGTTCAATTTGTTGTTTAATTTGTTCGAGGCTGGCGATACCTTTCTCGCGGATTTCTTTTAATACAGCTACCACATATGAACCTTCGACATCAAATACCTGCGAAATGCTGCCTTTTTTGGTATCTTCGTGATATGCCCAGCGGATGATTTCCCTTGCATATTTGATACCGGGGATGGTATAATCCATCTGACGGAGATATTGAGCGTTGCGTTTGTTGAGCCCTTGCTTTTTAACGGTATTTTCAAAATCGTCAGCCGTTTTCAATCCGCCCTGGAATGAACTTGCTTTTACGTAGGTCTCCTGAAAGGTTTGGTTGCTAGGTTCAATTTTTAGGTCGAGCATTGCCACTTTTACATTTTTTACCGGTTCTTTTTTACCGGTGATTTTTATAACATGAAACCCGAATGGTGATTCGCATTTAACGATATCACCGGTTTTCCCGTTCATTACAGCGTTGTTAAAAGCAGTAACCATGGTTCCGTCGGCAAACCAGCCAAGGTCACCACCGTTGGATTTTACACTTTGGTCGTCGGAAAGTTTTTTTGCAATAACCTCAAACTGTGAAGCATCACGTTTAATCAGCATCAGTAGGCTGTCTGCAATCTGGCTTGCGCGTTCCTTGGTACGGTTTATTTTTTCGCGAACCTGAGCACCTGTGTAGCTTATAAGGATATGGCTTGCTTTCATTGAGTCGGGCCGCATTTGTACATCCACCAGTTTGGCAACATGAAATATGTTGTTTTCTTCGTAGGGTCCATAAAAAGTACCTATTTGTGATGAAAACATTACAGAATCAATACGAGGAGCTAAAGTGCCTTTTTTGTGCCAGGTACTGTCGAAGCGGCTATCAGACACTGCATTGATAAATGATGGAACCTCGTTGGTAGTTTTAAATTCTTCGTACAGTTTGCCTACTTCCTCGGTTATTTTTTTTCGGTCTATTTCAGAAGGAAGAGCTTCAAACACTATATAATCAATATCACGGCTATCTTCCTGTTGGTAGCGGAATTTATTTTCGTTATAATATTTTTCGTAATCAGCGTCAGTGAGTTTTATTGTGTTATCTGCCAGGTCACTATATTTTGCAGCAAAATACCGGATAGAAGCACTGCGGTTTTTGTCTATGAAATCCATTTGGGCGAACGCCTTAGGTACATAGTAACCTTTTGAAATCAGGTTTTTCAGTTTGGTTTCTATCCTGTCCTGTTTTATGGCTTTTTCTATGTACAGATATCTTTCCTTCATCTGGGGTTCCACTTTATCAAGGTTTTCGAGGAAGTTTTTTACCAATGCCGGATCAAATATTCCGGTTTGTGGATCTTTAAAATTCTGCTGGATATACATGTGTGGATGCTTACCCAGGATCTGGTCTTCCAGTTCGTCCTCAGATACAGCAATACCGAGTTCATCATATTCTGCATTCATCAAAACATCGTTAACCATTTGGTCCCATGTGGAATTTCTGATGTTAAAATTTTCTTCTGCGCTAAGATTTTCATTACCGCTGTTGAGTTTTCTCAGGTTAGTATTTTCATCCACTTTTGCATTATAATCGGTTATACTGATAGCTTCGCCGTCAATTTTACCTACATTGTTGGATCCTTTGGAGCTTTTGCGGCTGAAGTCGCCAAGAATAAAAGCTGCTAAAGCTATGCCGATGACAACCACAAGTAGTCCTGAGCGTTTTCTGATTTTTCCAATAACTGCCATTTGTCTGTTAATTTTTTGGGAGTTGCAAATTTACAATAAAAATAATTGAACAAAAATTTTTTTAGACTAAGGTTAAATAACTTATAATAAGAAGAATATATAAATTTAATGTCAAATTTTCGTTATTTTAACAAGTTCAATCCTGTTTTCGCTTGCATTTAGAATGGTAAAAATGAAGGAATCTGTTACGATTTCATCATTTTGTTCAGGAATTTTTTCGTGCAGATGAATGATAAGTCCGGCTAAGGTTTCATATTCGTCGGAAACGGGAAGCGAAAGTTTAAACTTTTCGTTGAGATGATCTATTTCAAGTCTGCCGGAAAAAATGAATTCGTGCTTACTGAGTTGTTTTTCTTCCCTTTCGGGAAGGTCGTGTTCGTCGTATATTTCTCCGAAAATTTCCTCAATGATATCTTCCATAGTAACCATTCCCGATGTGCCGCCAAATTCGTCAACAACCACGGCTATGCTCTTATGCTCCCGGATAAATGTTTGGAGCAGATTTTCGGCGGGCATGGTTTCGGGTACTATGAGCAATGGGTGCAGAATGGAAACGATAGATTGGGGTTTCCCAAACAAATCATGCGAATGGGCATACCCCACAATTTCATCATTGGTAAGTTTATAAATCAATATTTTTGAATGCTTGCTCCGGATAAACAGTTCGTGCAGGGCTTCTATGGGTTCACCTTGTTCAATGGCAACAATTTCGTTTCGGGGTACCATGCATTCCCTGAGTTTCACCTTATGAAATTCGATGGCTTTATCCACCATAATCAATTCCTGCGAGATGTCGCTTTGCTCAATGTTACGTGCTGAAAGTTCTGCAAGGTAATGATCGAGATCTGTAGTACTGAAAGTATAGTTTTGTTCTGTTATTTTAACTTTAAAAAAAAGGTTGAGTAGTTGTTGAGAAAGTTTTGTAAAAAAAATATTTACCGGGTACAGCAACAGATAAGCCAGATAACTGGGTACCGATAACATTCGCAGGGAAGAATTGGGGTTAATACGGAAAAGCATTTTAGGGATAAATTCTGCGGTAATAAGGATAAGCAGGGTGGAAATTACAGTTTGTGATAAAAGGATAAAAAACTTAGTATGCAAATTGCCGGGAAGAAAGTTGTTCAACCAATGGAACAATATATCGCCCATTGCCATTCCGTAAATTACAAGCACGATGTTATTACCTAATAGTAAAGTAGAAATAAACCGTGAGGGTTCTTTCAGAAAACCGGAAAATATTTTCCCCGAGAAAAGTCCCTTTTTCCGGTCAATTTCCATCTGTAGTTTGTTGGCACTAACAAATGCAATTTCTATTCCTGAAAAAAATGCAGAAAAAAGAAGAGTAACCGCAACAACAAGCCAGCCTTGCATACAGTGTAAAAATCAAAACAATAATAGTAATTTTATTCGTTAACGTAAAAGATACCTCTTACTTTTTTTATTTTCCATTTATCGAAACCTTCATCGGATACCAATCCTTCGCCATAAATGATTTTGTCAGGAGTGCGTATGGTTACAAAACGGTCGGAAAAAATGGTTTTTTTGCGTTCGTCCCAAACAAGGTGCTCGGTGGTAAGTTTCTCTCCTTTCAGCTTGTTAAAGAGGATAACGTTCCCAGTAGCTTCCATCATTCTTCGTTTTTCATATTTAATGCCATAATTAGCGGTGAGTTCGTTTTTTTCGCGATGCAAAGAATCGTACATTACCACTTTCAAACTTTTGGGGAATTTATAATAGGCATCTTCGCCCGGGTAATTGATAAGGAAGGGACTGGTGAGCTTGAATTTCAGCATACCTGATTCGCTGTAAAATACTTCAATGTTTTTAGCGGTTTGTACAGGAACTGTATCGGTTTGGGTAACTTTTTTCACTTTTTTCATGCTATTTTCACACGAAAAAGCCATGAAACAAACCAGAAGAAAGATAAATGGTAATATAAATGGGGGCTTAATCATATTTACTTTTCACAAACCAACGTTCGTACAGCGAAACACCTATCCCGATTTTAAAGTAGTTATCCTGTATAAGGTCGTGAGAGGTGGTTCCCCTTCTTCCTAATTCAAATCCGATATTGATGATAGATTTCGATTTCCGTAGGGGCAGGCTAAATCCTGCGTGCACCCCGATTTCGTCAATTTGCGTATTACGCAGTTCGAGGTAGTTTTTAGCATAATGTGCTCCTATGCGGTATTCTATGCGGTCAAAAAGTTGGGGAAGTATCATTTTCTTTGGGCAATATTTAAATCCGAGGGCGGCACGCCAACTATTTAAAAGATCTTCATTTATATCGAAATATTCATATTTTTTCCAATTTTGCCATTGATAATCCGCACTTGCCATAAAAATATCCGATAGGCTGTAGGAAAACCCTACTCCCAGAGTTTGTGGCAGAGTAATATGGCTGTCTTTTTCTTCCAATCTAATGGTATCTTTTATGTAAATAACATCATTATCACCAAGTATATAACTTTCGGCAAGCAATTTATCCGTTGCGTTTATCTTGGTTGCCAGGCTGTAAGTAATTCCTGCTCCCAGTATAACGTCTCCCTGCATTTTTTTATGATACTGTAAACCGTAAGTAAAAAGAAAATCATGTACATAAATTTCTTGTTTATCTCTCGAATTAAACATGTAAGTAGAATCGGGAAATTCAATTGCCGAAAGTCGTTCGATGGTTCCGAAAAGGAAAGTAGCATTTACCCCAACAGAAAGGTTTGGCGTTAGTTTAAAGGCATTACCCCAGTAAAACTGGTTTATTCCACCCGAACCTTCATATTTGTAACGAATGCTTACCGGAATAATAGAGTCGTGCCCATACGAAAAATCTTTAATTTGCGCATCGTAAATTTTATAGCCAACTTGGCTGAAAGGAAGCAGCCCAAAACTGGTTCGCCAGAAGCTGGCAACCGGAAAGCCGAAAAGCAAATTATTCAAAGATGTATAATTGGATTTTTGGCTGAGAGCATTTGTTTTCAGTGTGGAAAAATTACTCGTAAAACCGGCATCGAATATAAAAGAAGTAGTGTCGAAAGCTATGTAAGAAGCCGGATTAGCATAGTTAATGCTTGAAGGTCCCTGCAGGGCATAACCTGATAATCCCATGGACAAATTACTTATATTTGTGGCTGTAAAAATATCGCCCACACCAAAACGGGAATAAGGTGAACTGGGGCGATTCTGTGCGAAGGTGCCTCCGGTAAACAGCAAACAAAGAAATACAGGTAAAAAAAGTTTAGTGGTTATTTTTTTCAAGGTAAACAGTTAATAGGTGGTTAAGACCGGTAAGTACTATATTTGGGATTGCAAAGATGTTATTTTTTAACCTTTTCTCAAAATATTCCATATCACCCCCGCTAAGAATTACTTTTAACGGGGTAAACAGGTTTTTATAATAATTGGTCATCCCGTCAATCTCAGCAGTCATTCCGTTGATAACTCCCGACATAATAGATTCTTCGGTAGTTTCGCCTATTATTTTTGCAAAGGGTTTATGAACAACTAACGGCAATTTTCCGGTAAAAGTATGCAACGCCTTGTATCGCATTTGCAAGCCCGGCGAGATGGCTCCACCTAAATAAATTTCTTCCCTACTTACCATATCGTAAGTAATACAGGAACCTGCGATGATAATAAGCACATTTTCGGAAGGGTATAAGGCTTTTGCGGCAACGGAAGCTGCCAGTCGGTCGTTACCCAAGGTATCGGGTGTTTTATAGCTAATTTGCAGTGGCAGAGAAATATCTTTGGGGTTATCAACAAAAATGTAATGGTTTTTAAGAAATTGTTTCACCGCCACAGGATAGGCTTTTACCGACGAAATGATGGCTGCACGGGTTTGAGGATACTGTTTCTGCAGCTTTTTCAGAAGGAATACCGAAAGGCTTTTTTGTACAAATAATTCCTCTAACGTATTTCCCCGGTAAAAAGCAATTTTGGTAAGTGTGTTACCAATATCTATTACAAGATTCATGACAATGGAAATGGCTGTAAAATTAGAAAAATCAAGTATGAATGAATAAGAAAAAATATTTTTTTGGGAATAAAAACTATTCCTATATTTGCACTCCCAAAACGTTAAGGGTGTCGTAGCTCAGTTGGTAGAGCAACGGACTGAAAATCCGTGTGTCACTGGTTCAATTCCAGTCGACACCACCCGAAGACCGGTACTTTTTCAAAAAGACCGGTTTTTTTATTTTTCAACATAAACATCCCGAAGAAATTGCCATAGCATAATCACCATCGGCTATGGCTTTCCGGAATGTTTTACCACGATAAATGATTTTAATATCCACCTTACTTTTAAGAGAATTTGCCTGTGCAGCGAGATACACATAATCGCCTGTACCAGCCTCAAACTGATGTTTCCAGTTTTTGTTTACCTGGGGAAGCTGGCATGTTTTTTCGTCTTTACACTTATAAGTAAGGTTAAAATCACCCTTTGAACAATGTACTTTATAAAGTACTGTTCCGGCTTTTTCGGTACTTTTGCCTTGAAAAGAAAATAGTCCCATATTCATCATTTTTAACCCGCTAAATATAATACATTTATGGATGCGATGCAAGTGCTGCTCGAAAGAAGAAGTATAAGAAAATTTACCACCGAAACAATAGCTGAACCATTGATTAACAAGCTACTCGAAGCTGCCATGTTTGCCCCCTCTTCTATGAACAAACAACCCTGGCACTTTATTGTGGTACGCGAAAGAGCATTTTTAGACCAGATTCCCTCTTTGCACCCCCATGCTAAAATGATTTATAAAGCTCCGCTTGTTATTATAATTTGCGGAGATAGCACGATAGAGCCAATAGAAGCTTATAATGCTATTAATTGTGCAGCAGCAACGCAAAACCTATTGCTGGCAGCCTATGCGTTAGAATTGGGAGGCGTATGGCTGGGTGTATATCCCAATGCAGAACGGCTGGAAAATATCCGAAAACTTTTCAGCTTACCTGATACAATTATTCCGGTTTCGATGGTAGCTATAGGTTACCCTGACGAAAAAAAAGAACAACCCCATCGTTTTTTCCCCGAACGAATTCATTGGGAAAAGTGGTAGTCATTCATGTTAATAAAAAGGCTGTTTCAAAAAGTTCGAAACAGCCTTTTTTGCAGATAATCAATTAACCTTTCATCCTTTCTGTAAACGTAACCTGTTGCGATACGAACGATTGGATTTACGACGTTTGATGCGGATTTTCATCACATAGACTATGAAATACATAGCCGGAACAAACACCAAGGTAAGGAAGGTTGCAAAACTTACTCCAAAAATAATCGTCCAACACAAGGGGCTCCAGAAAGAGACATTATCTCCTCCGAAATAGATGTCGGGTTTTAACTCAGTAAACAGGGTTACAAAATTAATATTAAACCCTACTGCAAGGGGTATCAGCCCTGTAATACAGGCGGTAGCCGTAAGAACAACCGGAGTAATACGGGTTTTTCCGGCTTCCACTATGGCTTGACGAGTTTTCATACCTTTTTCTTTCAGGACATCGGTAAATTCTACAAGGAGAATCCCATTGCGGACTACAATTCCTCCAAGGGCTACAATTCCAAGTCCGGTCATTAGAATTGATACCGGCATGTTAAAAATTGCAATGCCGAAAAATACACCGATAATACTGAATAACACCTCACTAAGTATAATAAAAGCTTTACTGATGGAATTAAACTGGCTGATGAGGATAAAAAAGATTAACCCGATGGCAACAAGCATGGCTTTTCCAAGGAATGCTGAGGTTTCATTTTGTTCTTCCTGTTCACCTCCTGTAAATGAAATTGTAACATCATCGCTTTTTTCGTAATTTTTAGTAAGTTGTTTGATATTTGCCATAACTTCATTTGCCGAAAAACCCGATAAAACTTCGGAAGACAGTGTAATCATCCGCTTGAGGTCTTTCCGGTTTATTCCACCGTAGGTGTTCGAATAATCAATGCGGGCAACCGAAGAAAGGGGAATCTGGCGCATCTGACCACTATTCATATCGCGATAGGTAATTTTTAGGTCGAGCAGGCGATTGATATTTTCACGTTGTTCTTTTGCGTAGCGGATATTTATTTCGTACTCATCTTCATTTTCCTTGTATTTGGAAATTTCTTTTCCAAAAACAGCCGAGCGTACTTCCATAGCTATCTGCCCGGTCGAAATTCCTTCATGATTGGCTCTTTCGCGGTCAATGTTAATCACAATTTCGGGTTTAAATTCTTCAAAATCAGATTTTAAACGCTCAACACCAGGAACCTGCAATGAATCTAAATAATTTTTGTAACGGTTGGCTTCCTTGATGAGGTTTTCTAGATTTTCACTAGTAACTTCAATATTAATAGGTTTCCCGGTAGGAGGACCATTTTTTTCTTTTTCCACCACAATTTCGGCTCCTGGTATTCCCTGGATTTCCTTTCTGATTTTTTCAAGAACTTCAGTGGTATTGGCTCCGTGGCGGTATTTATGTTCAACAAAATTGACTGTAACTTTTCCCAAGTTCGATTGAGCATTAGTTCCACCAAACATGTTTGAACTGGCACCTATAGCCACATTTGAAATAACCGACTCGACAAGAGGATTTTTTTCTCCCAGAACCTTGAAAATACGGTTTTCCACTTCCATTGTAATGGAATCGGTAACCTTCTGGTCTGTTCCTACAGGTAATTTGATATAAATATACACCTCATTGGGCTGATTATCGGGGAAAAATAATATTTTAGGTGAACGTATCCCTAAAACAATAAAGGAAAGAAAAAATAACCCTACAATAGTCCAAAGTAAATGATACGGACGGCGACCTTTCATAAAATAACGAATGGTACGTTCGTAAATTTTCATGAAATATGGCCATATTTGGTTCTGGAAAGCAGAAACCCAGTTTTTTAACAAATAAAAATACAAAAGTATAAGCAATGAAACGAAAAACATGAAGTTGCCCATTCCTGTCCATCGGAAAAGATGGAAAAGTAAACCTATGCTTATGAAAATTACCACTCTTACAAAAATCTTCTTTTTATCAACCTTGCCTACGTTTTCATCGTATTCGTGCTTCATAAACGATACTGCAAAAACCGGATTGATAATGTAAGCTACAAACAATGAAGCAAATAGGGTAATAATAACCGTTACCGGCATGAAATACATGAATTTACCTACAATGCCAGGCCAAAATGCAAGTGGAAAAAACGGAGCCAGTGTGGTGAGTGTCCCCGAAAATATTGGGAGAAACACCTCGCCGGCAGCATGTTTGGCGGCTTTTACAATATCTGTTTCGTAGCGATGTAGCCTGTGTGTGTTTTCAATTACCACAATTGCATCGTCAACAATGATGCCGAGGGCAAAAATAAATGAAAACATTACCATCATATTCATAGTAAAACCAATTCCAGGCATTACCATATAAGCTACAAATATTGAAAGAGGTACAGATAATCCTACAAAAAAGGCATTCCCGAATCCCATAAAAAACATGAGAATAACAGTTACCAAAAGAAAACCAATAATAATGGTATTATTCAATTCTTCGAGAGTACTTCGGGTGTAGCGCGATTGGTCGCCGGTAACAGAAACTTTCAGATCGCTGGGAAATACTTTATTTTTAAGATCATTATTTATAATATTTTTAATTTCATCGCTGGCATTCAATAAATTTTTGCCACTTTTTTTAACAACATTCAGCGTTATAACATTTTCTTTGTTAAAGCGGGCAAAACTTTCCTGTTCCTTAAACGAATCGAGTACCTGGGCAACATCTTTTACGTAAATTACTGCCCCGCTGGTGGAGAGAAGTACAATATTTTCAATTTGCTTTGGGTCGGTAAACTGTCCGCGGACACGTAATGAACGTTTCATTCCGTCAACCGGTACATTTCCTGCCGAAACGGTAACATTTTCATAAGCAATTGCATTTTCCAGATCGCCAAGTGTAACTCCGGCAGCCTGCATTTTATACATGTCAACATTGATCTGAATTTCGCGTTCTAAAGCCCCTACTATGTCAACACGGGTAATTTCGGGTAGTTGTTCTATCCTGTCCTGGGCTTCTTCGGCAAATTTTTTCAGACGGGCAAGATCGTAATTACCCGAAATGTTGATATACATGATAGGAATTTCCGAAAGGTCAATCTCCATAACATTAGGCTGACTTGGCAGGTCGTTTGGCAAGTTGGGGATAGCTTTATCCACTGCATCTTTTACTCTTTGCTTGGCATCGGCTTTGGTAATGCCGGTATTGAATTCTACCGCAATAGTCGAAAAATCCTGCACCGAACTGCTGGTGATTTTTTTAACATCATTCAATGCTTTCAGCTCTTTTTCAACTGGGCGAGTAACCAGATTCTCCATATCCTCGGGGGAGGTGCCAGGATAAGGTGTGGTAACCAACATAGTCGGAATTACAATTTCCGGAAAAGATTCTTTGGGAAGACTTTGATAGCTAAACAAACCCAAAATGGTGATAAAAATGGCAATCACGTATATGCTTGTTTTGCTGTCAATAGCCCAGCTGGTAGCAAAAAACTCCTTAAACTTATTTTTTTTCATCCTTAATTAATTTGATTGTTTAAAGTCTTGATACAAAATATTTTCAGAAAGTTAATATTTTACAAGCTGTCCTTCATTCAAATCTTGGTATCCCATGGTGATAAGTTTGGTTCCTTCGGTAAGTCCACCGATAATTTCAGTTTGCCCATTATAGTTTACTCCTGGGGTAATTGTTTGTTTATAAGCAATTTTTTTACCGTTTTCTTCTTTCGCCATGAAAACAAATTGTTTATCGAACGATTTTTGAACCAGATTCATAGGAATGACGATTGCATTTTTAGAAGTATAATCATTGATTTTTAAAACAGTAATCATATTTGCCTTAAAATCAATTGCGCTTCCGTTAAGCCGAACTTCTACCGTGAACGTTCTGTTAATAGGGTTGATATAACGGCTGGCAAAATTGATTTTAGCAGGAATTTCTTTGTTAAAATCTGGGAAATATACCATTACATTATCTCCCGATTTCACTTTTGGAGCGTACGCTTCTGCAATTTCTGCCACTACTTTTACACGCGAAAAATTTACCACACGGAAAGCAGGATATCCCGGTGAAGCCAATTGCCCGATTTTTATGGGAATTTCTTCGATAGTTCCATTGATGGGTGATTTAACGCGAGTCATTTCAATTTGTTCTTCAATGGTTTTGATATTTTCTTCCATACTTTCCTTATTGGTTTTTGCAGTAAGGTATTGCACTTCTGAGCCAATTTTCTTTTCCCATAGGTTTTTTTGTTTAATAAAAAGGTCGTTTATCAAGTTATACTGAGCCTTGGTTGCTTTCAGACTTTGCAGCAATGCTTTATTATCAAGTTCGGCTAATAATTGTCCTTTTTTTACCGATTGTCCTTCTTTAACATGGATAATGGTTACAACGCCCGCCGTTTGAGGAGTAACAGCCACATTGTCTTCGCCGTCAATTTTTCCTTGTACCTCAATATAATGGTTAAAGGTTATTTTTTTTATGTCAGCAACGGCAACACTTTTAATTTCGCCAATTGCAACATTCCCTTTTGAGGAACTAATTTCGGCTTCGAGAGTTTTAATTTTTTCGGCAATTTTATCGTGTTCCTTTTTCAATTTTGCCAACTCGGCACTTTTATCGGATGGTTGACTGCATGAAAAAGCAAGAAAAATAATGCCAGCAAATAAAATATTTGTTTTCATATTATTTAGAGATATTAATAATTATTTAATGCTTTAGTTAATTTTGATTTTGAATTTAATAATTCAAGAAGTGTATTAAAGTAGGTGCCTTGTGATGTAAGATATTGGTTATGTGCTTGTGTAAGATCGAGGCTGGATGTAACTCCTTCGTGGTATTTTAAAAGGTTTTTTTCATAAATTTTTTCAGATAATTCCATGTTTTCTTTATCATTTATATATTGATCGGTGAATGTTTTCAACGATGAACGGTTGTTTTCCACATCAAGTACAAGACCCTGCTTCACTTGTTCGATAGTAGTGTTTATTTTCTGTAGTTCAATTTTATCCATTTTTACCTGCGTGCTTCTGATTCCAGAACTCCATAACGGAATGTTAAGGCTAAACCCAAGAATATTGGTTTTAAACCAATCCTGCCCGCTTTCAAAGAAATTGAACTTATTGCGTTGTGCATTCCATTCATAGCTGTAAAAAGCTGACATTGTGGGCAAATAAGCATACCTATCCTTTTTGAGGTTAAGTCCCAGTAGTTGTTTTTGTGTGTTGAGCGATTTAATATCAATATGCTTATTATAATTCAACTGTTGCTGGACAAGATTTTCGGCAATGGCATCGGCTACAAGGTAGTCCAATTTATCGGTCAGGTCAATTTTTTCGGTGATACCAAGCCCCATCTGGTATTTTAATAAGTTATAAGCAAGTTCTATTTGCCGGTCAACCATATTTTGTTTGCTTCTGAGCGAAGAAACCATCAATTGCAACTGATCGACATCTGAATCTTCAACAAATCCGTTATCGTACAATTGCTGTGTTTCGTAGAGAGTTTTGTTCAGGTTTTCAATGGAAGCTGCCAAAACACGACGGTTTTCAAGAGCTACGAGAATAAGATAATACGACTGGGCAACGGTTTCCTTTGTTTCGATTTCGCTTTTTGCAAGACCGTTTTGAGAAAGTTCAACATAAACTTTTGCAGCCTGTAATCCTACAATATACGATCCGTCGAAAATAAGCTGACTGGCGGTGATATTGGCAGTTGCCGTATGTTTTGAGCCAAATTGTACTTTAAATTTGTCACCGCTCATAGGAAGCATCTGATTGGTATCTATCAGTCCATGTTCAAGCAAAACTCCATCAACAGCAGGAGTTAAAAAATTTGGCATGAGCTGGGTTGGTATGTTGATAAAATTATTATACGAAACGGAGGCGCTTACCTGGGGTAGTCCGATACCAGTAGTTTGATTAACACGGAGTTTGGCAATTTGTATATCGCGGACGGCATTTTGAGTTTGATATGAATTTTTAATGGCATATTCCTGGGCTTCTTTCAATGAAAATTTTTTCAACGGTTGCTCCTGTGCCCAAGATGAAGACACAAAATATACCATACCTGATAAAAATAAGAAAAGAAATTGAATTTTTTTCATAATTTATAAATTAAAATTAAGATTATTTTTCTGTTTTTCATAGTATTCTATTCCTTTCGCATTTGAAATGCCACGGATATGGTTATCAAACATAGCCTTGAATACTTTCTCGAAAGATCCTTCTCCGGAGAGAATAAAATCAGGATTGTGGAAATCTGCCAGCCGCTGAACATATAAACGAGCAACTAACTCAATATCGAGATCGTTTCTGAAAATATCCTGTTCAATCCCTTTTTTAATATTGCACTTGATTTTTTCAAAAATATGGTCCCGTTTTTTTTCAAAAAACTGTTTATAAATTTCCGGATAAAATTTTTGTAAATCAAAAGTAATTGAAGGATTGAACTCTTTTAATTCTTCACACACTTTTTTACTTACGGTGAGTAGAATGTCAATAGCATTACCTTTTTCCAGAATATGTGCATCTTCAACCTGGCTGTGTAATTCAAAATTATAATTTAAAATTTTACTGATAAGATCCGCCTTATTTTCAAAATATTGATACATTGTTTTTTTTGATATACCCATTTCGCGCGAAATATCGTCCATAGAAATGCTTCTGATGCCATATTTCTGAAATAGTTTGGCAGATTCAATTAAAATTTTTTTCTGTTTTTCATCCATGGTTTTTAAATTTCGGCGGCAAAATTAAAACCAAAAAACGAAAGAAACAAATAATATTAAAAACGTTTCCAGAAAAAATATGTTTCCGAGGTGGACATAAAAAAACCGTACTGAAATTTCAATACGGTTTTTAATTAAAAATGTACTAATAATCAGCCTTATTTTTGAAAAATAATTTTAAAGGTAGAGTGTACATTTTTGCTTTCAATAATTAAATAGTACACACCATCCGATAAATAACTCAGGTCAATCTGATTGTTAATTTGTCCGTCAACTTTAAGGTTTTGTTTTTCGTAAACCAAATTATTCAGTGTATTAACAATTTTCAGGTTGTATACTGAAGGTGTAATAGCGTTTAGTTCAAGAATGAAGCGTCCGTTGGAAGGATTCGGATACAAGCGAACATTCAAAGGATTATTCGGATCAGAAATTCCTTCTGTACTGTAAACGGTCATTGCAAAACCCGGAGAAGCAACGGTTTCACCACATTCGTTAGTAGCGCTTACCGTTACATTGGCAATGCCAGAGTATCCATTAGTCCAGTTCACAACGGCAGAGGTAGTATTTCCGGATATGCTACCAGCCTCTGAAGGTGAAAGTGTCCAGTTGTAACTATCAGCATCCTGAGCGGCATTTACCATAAAGTTGCTTACTTGTGTTGCATAAAGATTGATTGAATCGTTTTCGCTTACAGGAGCCTCAGGAGTAGCGGGGATATTATTAATGGTAAGAGTAATACTTTCTGAAGTTGCAGGATTACCTGATGTGCAGAACAGAGATGAAGTTAGTTCGCAGCTTACAACATCATTATTTGCAAATGCATTGTAAGTTAAAGTATTTGTGTTATCTCCGATTGCACTTCCATTAAGTTTCCAAGAATAAACGGGGGTATCGCCACCATTTACAGGAGCAGCAGTAAATACAACATCCTGACCGGCGCAAGCGGGATTAGTATTAGCTGCAATGCTTACGCTTACAGCAACCATTTCGCTTACAGAAATAGTCAATTCGTTGGAAGTTGCAGGATTACCTGATGTACAAACTTCATTGGAAATCAATTCGCATGAAACAATATCTCCATCGGCTGGGATGTAAGCATAGGTTGGAGAATTTTCTCCCATCTGTGTTCCGTTAACCATCCAGCGGTATTCGGGTTCTGTTCCACCGTTTAAGCCTTCAGCAGTAAATGTAACCTGTGTACCGGTGCAAACACCCATTGCATCAGCAGAAATTGTAACGCTTACGGGCAAATTTGGAATGATTTCGGTGGTGATGGGTTCGGCAGTTGCAGTATTTCCTGCTGTGGTACAGGTTTCGCTCGAAGTGAGTGTACAAGTTACAACATCTCCATTTACAGGAATATAAGCAAAAATATTACTGTTAGTTCCTACATTAGCGTCATTTACAGTCCATTGATAAATGGGTGCTGCTCCACCATTTTGGGCAATTGCTGCAAAGTTGATGGTTGTACCTTCGCAAACGGCTCCTGAAGGCTCGGCTTCTACTGCAACGGCTACTTCAAGGTTAGGATTAACCTGCATTGAAATAGCATTTGATGTAGCAGGATTTCCGGTAGTACAAACTTCGTCTGAAGTTAGCTGACATGTGATGATATCGTTATTTACAGGAGTATATTCAAATGTTTCGCTATTTGTGCCTGCATCGGCTCCATTTACTTTCCATTGATATACTGGTGTGGTTCCACCGTTTACAGGAGATGCTGTAAATATAACCGGGGTACCTTCGCATATAGTAGTACTTGCATTGGCAACAATAGAAACACTTACAGGTATACTGGGATTTACGCTCATGGTAAGTGGTTCGGATGTAGCCGGGTTGCCAGATGCACATTCAGAACTTGAGGTAAGCACACATGTGATCACATCATTATTTATAGGAGAGTAAATATAAGTAGCACTGTTAGTACCTACATTAAGTCCGTTCTTTTGCCATTGGTAAGAGGGTTCTGCTCCACCATTTACAGGGGCAGCTATATAGGTTACTGAAATGCCTTGACAAACTGTCGTTCCCGGATCGGCAGTAACACTAACACCCACGGGGAGGTTGGAACTAACAACAATGTAATCGGTTTTTAAAGCTGTATTGGATTGTGAACCGTCAGAAACGGTTAAAGATACATCGTAATTACCCGATGTACTGTACACTATGCCTGTGGGGTTTTGTTCAGTAGAAGTCGAAGGATTTCCGCCCTCAAAAGTCCATTCCCATGAAGTTACTGTTCCAACAGTTTCATCGGTAAAGTTAACAGAGCTACCTTCGCATACACCGGTAATATTAGCGGTAAAATTGGCTGTAAGGGGAGCTCCGCCTATGGTAACGGGCGCAGAATAACGGTAGTAATTTTGTTTGGTAATTGTAACCCACATTGTTGATCCCTGTGCTTGCTGAGGAATAGTAATAATGGTTGAACCTATGGTTGCAGTAGCAGTACCTATAATTTGGTCGTTAACGGTTAATGCAATGAAAGCACCGGGAGTGGCTGTAACAGAAAAGGTTGTGGCTGTGGTTGCCATAGTATTATCATGACTTACAGCTAATTGTTGAGGAACATCCCAGTACACCCAATTGAAGGCATCGCCATGGTAATGGAAAAGTTTATGAGTAATGGCTTTGACGTTTGTATTGTAAGGCCAGTTTGACTGCTGGAGGAAGTATTTTCCGGCGGCATTACCAAAACAGGGTCTGAAATCCCTTGAAGCCGGAGTAGATCCGTATGCGGGCATAAAATTAGGCCACATATTATCGTACATTCCCCAGGCATAAGTGTCATTTACAAAAGAATATGAAGTTTCGGTAGGACCTACAAAACCTAATGCACCTGAATTTTGACCAATGTGAGTATATCTGTGGAATGCTTCTCCAAGACAATTTCCGCTATAATTAAAGGTTCCGGTTTCGCAGTTGATAGTAAAAATAAAGGTAAGGTCGGTATTGGTAAGAGCATTTACATTGGTATTTGAATAAGCAGGTTCGCCCCAGCCCTGGTAATAACCATGGTCGCGGTGTTGCAGCATGAATGCACCTGAGTTTATGGCATTATTAACCATTGTAGCTGTTCCTCCTGACCATCCTCCTAAGGACTGTGGAGTTGAGGGGATGTAATTTAAACCATTAGGTCCAAAATAATTGATAATAGTAGAGGTATTGGAAGCTGTTGACCAAGGGTCAACATTGGGGTTACCTTCGTAAACAGCATTAATACGAACGGGGTCTTTACCTAAAACATCTTTCATAAACCCACCCACGATTTCGGAACAAAGCTGGAACCAGCGTTCCGTTTGCCAGCCTAAAGCGGTAATAGGATGGTTATAAAAATCGGGATTGGTTGGCGGGTTACGTTCGTAATTTAAAAATTTAGAACAAAGAACCTGTAATTGAGTAGGTGTATTTGCCGTAAGGCGTGCAAAACAAATATCCGGAAGTAAATCACCAGTTACGTCGGAAAAAGGATTATCGGAAATGTAAGGGTTATATCCGCCCGGATGGTCGTTAAGGGTTTGGGATATAATGTTTTTTGCACCATCGGTGCCATAGTCTGCCATCAGCAAACACGCAGAAGGAACAATATCCCAGGTATTGTAAGCATTGTTAATGTAATTTTCAATGGCAGCAGAGGTGTTTCCTCCAACTTCGGTAATGGTAACTATTTTGGTTAGAATACCCTGGCGGGTACGGAATATACGGATTGAATCTGCCCATTGACCAAATTCGGCATTAGTGGGACGGATAATCAAATATTCGCAACCCTGTTCACGGCTACCATTCTTTTTGTAGGAATCTGCGAGTTTTTTATCGTAATCAATTTTGGGCAATGAACTGTAATTTAATATATTATCTTCTAATATAGGATCAAAATAGCGACTGCGCAGGCGATCTTCACCAAAATGATTATTTCCGCCTTTGAAGGAAATTTTTACTTTCAGGTCGCGATAAACTATAAGATCTTTCGTAATAGGATTATACTGGAATGGTGTGATTCCCAGCATAACTGCATCAACTCCCCTGAGAGAAGTAACTTCCGATATCAATATCGGTTTTTCGGGGTAAAAGGCATTTTTTGTATAAATTTTCCGATCTTTTTCATACACCATTTCCTTTTTTGTGTCGAGAGGAATTTTCGGTGCAGGAGCAATATTCACATTATGTATTGTTTCGGTGCGCTGTGCAGTAATAGTAAGCACAGGGGTTGCTCCCTGGGGAATGGCAATATAACGACTGCCACCCGGCAGGTTAGGGGCTCCTTCGTTGTTGAATAGAAAATAGCCCGGAAGTTCTACGTTCAGCATTCTTTCACCTTTTATCATTTGATCAGTCAATGAAAAATCGGTAACAGAATACGTTACTTCAACATCAGAAGCATCGGAATTTACAAGGTTGTAACCTGCTTTTCCCCAACTGTCGTTGTAAGTGAAGTGATTTTGCTGCGCCATAACTGTAAAAGACAGCATTATGGCTAACAACAGAAAAGTAAATCTGGTTTTCATTTTTTATGGATTTATTATTGTTTTTATTATTATTTTATTATGAGTTTTCGTGTGATTAGTGAGTTTCCTTTTCTGAGTTTTACGATGTAAATACCTCCCGGTAATTTTTTACCGGCAATATTTTCACCATTGAAATCAATGCTGTAAATGCCGGGATAAACTGTACCCGAGGAAAGATTTTTCACTATTTCTCCAGTAAGATTATAAATGTCCAAAGATACAAAACATTTAGTTTCTACTGAATGTTGGAGTGTAGATTTTGTATCCATAGGATTCGGGTAAATAATAAAAACATTGTTATTCAATAATATATCATGGGTTCCTACGGTAGAAATTAATAAAAAGTCTTGCAAAATCTGTTCTCCGGAGGTTATCTGCCGGGTATAACAGGAAGTGTCGAAATTAGGCGCCCAAGCGCAGAGTAAATAATTTCCTTCCGGAATATTTGTAAAAGAATATGTGCCATCGGCACCAGAAATGGTATTGAACTCCTCATCTGATGGAATTTGGCTTAAAGTTATTGTTGCTCCGGCTATTGGCAACCCTGTTTGCTGCGAAGTAACCGTTCCGCTTACCGAACCGGTTCCAGGAATTTGAATTTTGGGTAAAATAATGTAGTCAACCCAGGCACAATCGCTTCCGCCTACTGTGCCTACATCTTTCGAGTACACCCAACGAAGATTGTGTTCGCCGGCTGTTACGGGAAAAGATACTTCAGCCCAGGGTGTTTCGCCCGACCATTGTCCTTTTAGCTCGTCATCAATAAAAAATTTAAGGAAATCGTAATCGGCTTCAGAGGAAGTTTTACGGAAAAAAGATATTGATCCATTCTGAAAAACATTTGCTTCTAAAAAGAGTTCTGAGGATTGGCTGTCGCCGATGCTTCCCGAGCCGGAGCAGAACGTTCCTTCGTAAGGATCTGAATCAGATATTGTCCATTGCGAATTTCCTGAAAAGTTCCAGTCGAATTTTTCAAAATTTCCGGTTTCCCAGTCTTCAACGATAATTCCTATCATAAACTGCATTTCGTAAGAATTAGTGTAACTTCCTGAATTGGCTGAAAGGTCAAGCTGGAAAACTACTGTTTCGCTGGCAGGGGTATTTTCTTTTGCCTTACAAATAAAAGTCAGTGTATCGCTGTTTCCCGGCATTATTACTTCGGAAGTTGCAGAAGCTGAAATTAGTGAAATATAGGTGGTGTCGCAGGAAATTATTGTCGAAACATTTTCTGCTGCAATATCTCCGCTATTAGCAATAATTACATTAATATTAACTGTTTCGCCTGGATCCATTCTTTTGTTTCCGTTGCCCGAAAGGTCGTCAACGTTGTAAGAAGTAAGAAGCAGGTTGGTTCCAAGGGGTTGTTCAAGACCCTGAATAGCATCAATATCGAAACCAGCATTTGGTGCACTTGCCGAACCGTCGCCGTCGTCAACAATTTTAAAATAACGGGCTTCGGTTACGAGAGGAATATTTGAAAGGTCGAATTCGGTGGTGCCGGTGCCTTGCCCAAGAAGTTGCCAGGGTCCATCGAGCGATTGTCCTGCATAACAGCTAAAACCTTCGGGAGAGGTGTCGCCTTCTACAATTTTAATGTCGTTTCCGGTAAGATTGGGTATTGGAGTACCCATATCAACGGTAATCCACCCGTTTTTCCCAAGCGAATAATTTATAAAATCGGCAGAGCCAAGAATTGCCGGAGTGTAGCCTTCGTCGGAAAAATTATTTCCGGGCAAAACTACTCCGGTAACTTTTAATGCAAAATGGCTAAACTGCGGTTCGAGGGTAATATTGGTATTGTTGATTGTTCTTCATTAACTATAACACCTGGAACTATTGCTGTTTGATAGCCGTTTGCAACAATTTTCAGGTTATAGGTTCCGGAAACTAAAAATTTATGATAATCTCCAACAACAGGGTCGGAATAAATTGGAAAATTGTTTCCAACATAAATTGAAGCCTCAACCGGAGCACCTGTAAGTGCGTCGGTTATTGTGCCTTCAATGCCATATCCGGCATATTCAATCATTTTCAGTTGTGAAGGGAGGTTGTAATTCCAGTAAGTGGGTATGGTAGATGGTGAAGGCATTTTATCCATAGAAACTTCACACGACCATGTAGTTGAACCCATCAAACCGTAATTTGCATCCTTTGAGGCTCCGTTAATTGGGTACATTCCTGTATATCCCTGTCCATAAGGAAGATTGGCATAACCTGAAGTGGTTGAGTACAATTCGGCAAGAAAATCTATTGATAAAAGGTCGGGAGGGGTGTCGGGGCGATAACTCCAGGGGTAAGATAAATATTCGGTTCCTCCATGATAAGAAGTGTGAATTACAAACTGATTGTCGAAGACAATTTGTCTTAGAGCCTTTGTTTCGGGTTGCGACCAGGCGGCTGTAGTTTCGTTGTACCACATGTAACCCCAGTCACGGTTAACGTCCTGTCCGTTGGCATTATAACGGTCGAGGGCAATGCGTCCGTCGGGATTTACGTTGGGATAAATCCATATTTCACGGTTATCAACAAGTTGCTGAATATAAGGGTCGGTAGTATATCTTGTACAAAGGTATCGTGCCAAACGGATTGTGATTTCCTGTCCTACCAATTCGTCGCCATGAATTCCGGCATCGAATATTATTTCGGGTTCGTTTTCTTCGATGTCGGCATTATCACTTATTTTCAGGGTTACTATGGCATTTCCTCCGGCTGAAGTGCCGGCAGTATATTTTTTACAAATTGATGGATAAGCGGTTGCAAGGCTATCCATTAGTTCGAGAATCTGATAATAGTTATGAAATGCTTCGAGTGTTCCTGATGTGTTTTCCGAAAAATTATTTTCATATATTTCGTAACGCAGTCCGGCATTTTTAATTAATTCTAATTGTTCGGATGAAAGTTCGAACCAGCCATAACCTATTGGATAAACTTCGCCTTTAAGATGTAAATTATATAAAAATGCAGCTTGTTTAGGGTTGTCAATGAAAACCTTAACTTCAATTTCTTTTTTCAGAGAATTTTGTGTCTGTGAAATTCCATTGAAAAAAAACATTGAAACAAAAAAAAGTAATATTATTTTTTTCATTTATTAATATTGATTATATGTGTATTATTTAAAATAAAAAATCATCGAATTGTAAAGAAATTCGGGGCAATATATTTAATTATTAATTAATTGTAAAACAGCCATTAATACCTTCATTAGCTTTTTAAGCCGCTCCAAAAATATAAAAAAAATCAAATAATAAAATAAAACGGGAAAAATTAGTATTTCCTTTTTTAATGTGTATCAAGACGGTTAAGGGCAAAAGAATAAGCTCCAATAGAAACGGCTTTGGAAGTTCCAAGCCTTGTTACCCCAACTCCAATTCTTTTCAGGGGATCGTAAGTAATTTTCCGGTTGCTGAAGGGTACGGTTATTTCGCGAATATCGCCTTTAATAAATGCTGAAAGATTTCTTTCATTTTCCAGATTGAATGCTTTTACTTCAAGGCGGTCGAGCGAAGCACCAGCCATTGTCTGAAAATGGGCGTTCATTTCCTCAGTCAGTTTTTGCAGAAACAGAGGATATGCGCCTGAAAGCCCACCACCGATAACTACGAGCCCGTCAATCAGGGTAATGGCATTGGCAATGGCATCGCCAGCCACCATCGCCAGTTCTTCAAAAGCTTTTATGGCTGCGGCTTTGTTTCCATCATGTGCTCCCATGCCAATTTCAAAAATCTCTTTAGGATTGGGGCTTTTGATAATGTTAATGCCCGATTCGATGGCATACACCCGTTTCACGCCTCTGATGCTTGTGCTTTCTTCAACGCTTGCATTATCGAAAAGCCGGTTACGCATACGGTTAATTTCTGCCTGAGCAGAATTATCGCCGATAAAAAGTTGCCCTTTCGAAACAATGCCCCCGCCAAAGCCCGTACCAAGGGTTATCCCAAAGAGGTTTTGATATCTTTTAGGGCTGCCGGATTTTTCAAGCAACTCATTGATATGGGGCAATAAGCCTGAAATTGCCTCTCCATAAGCAAACAAATCACCATCGTTATTAATAAAAACAGGTATCCCGAATTTATCTTCGAGCATAGGACCCAGAGCCACTCCACCTTTGAAAGTAGGTAGGTTTTCGAGGTCGCCGATTATTCCAAGCTCATACTCTGCAGGTCCGGGAAAGCAAAAACTTATTGCTACGGGTTTTTCGTCAAGTTTCATCATAACTTCCTCAAAACCGTGGATAATAGTATTTAATACAATTTCAAGCGTATCGCCATGCGCTGGGTGGCTTACCGGTTTTATGAACTCCTTTTCGCCTTTTACTGCCGAAAAAACAAAATTGGTACCACCAGCATCCAGTGTCAATACGATACGATTATCATTAATATACCTCATAGACTGCTTTTTTCAAGCTTAGGACAAAAGTAAACAAAAGATTTATAAAATTAATCTTTTATTTTAGGCTTTTATTTTTTCGTTCGATAATATTTATCCGGGATGATGAATTATTTTAAATTGTTTATTATTTTTTCCCTGAATATACATCTGTTTCTTCTACCTGATAAATTTCGCGGGAAGATTCCTCATAAACGAAGGCTACAAGTTTGCAATTGTTGGCATTCCAGTTGTTGGTATCATAAACATTCATAAAAATACTAAAGGGCTGAGTAAACCATTTCCCAGAAATTCTGACTTTTACATTTCCTTCAAGCAATCCGGTGAGAGCTTGGTAGTTTTTTGAAAATGTAATTTTTATATCGGTTTTCTGGTTCATCATTTCACCTATTTTTGCTGCCCATTGTCCGGCACCAACACGCCGCTGGCTATTAAACTCGTGGCGGTTGATTAAGCCTACAGGATTATAAGTTATACCAAATTCAGCATACAATTCATTACTACTTGGATTACGAAAGTCTGCAGTATAATTTCCGGAAGTTTGTGGTTCGGCAAATTCACCGGCATGATGAGCTATAATATACAGGTTTTCTCCGTAAATAGTTTTTAATTCCTTGGCTTTTTCGGCTGCAGAGGGACAATTAATACAAAGATGCCCGGTAAAATCTTCGAGCAGTACTTTTTTTGTTACTTTCACCGTGTCATCGGCTTCGGCATCAATTCCTCCTGTAAAAATACTACCCCATGTTCCGTTAAGAGAAGTTCTAAGTAGGTGATTATGTACATAATCGAGCCAATCGGGGGTAGGTCCAACCGAGGGGTCATTATTTTTTTGTGGTGCAACAATGCTGTCTTCAATCAGGTAAATACAAAGCCTGTAGGGAGTTTCATTAGCTCCTCCCGTACCGCGGGTGTAAGGTTCATCAATTTTATCGCAAGAGGAAAGCAAGCATCCACTAACGAAAAGTCCGGATACCAGTGATAAAAAAAACAATATTCGTTTCATGGCTTTATTTTTTAAAAACTACTTGAAATTCCAATAGTCAAACCACTTGAAGCCGGAACTTGCCTGCAAACGCCGCCAACACAAAGCAAACCCTGGCGCACCCGTCCATAAGTGAGTGTAATTCTGGTTGTTCCTTTTGTATAGCCCATACTTCCTGAGAAATAATGGATTCGGTCAGCTTGTTCTCCGTTTTCATTATTTTTTTTCTGATAGTTATATTGATCGGCTACTGAAAAGAACCAATTTGGGGCAATATCGAACTCTATCATTCCGTAAGCAATGTTTCCTAAATCTTGTTCGGTTGATAAATGCTGGATTTCAGCACGAAGTGATTTTGTGGGAGTAAGTTTGTAAGTTAGATCGGTTACTTCGGCTATAGCATAAATCATTCCACCTTCACCTTCCATCACGGTTTTGTTGTACGAAAGTCCGGAAATAGAAAAAACACCTTTGAACTTCTTGCTGAATTTATGGTCGAGTTCGAATGTAATATCTTCGAAATAAAGTTCATTTCCGATTTTAAAGAAGTCGGATTTATAGCCTTTAGTACCAGAATATGGCACCATGCCATCAATTTTTATTGAGTCAATATCAATAGATTGCACCCGTGAATAATTCAAGCTGAGTTCGGTTCCGTATTTTCCGCCAAGCCAGGTATTTTTCTTAATAAAATAAGTTAACTGTGCTTCGCCGCCCATTTCGCCGTTTGCTTGGGTTGAATAAGGATACAATCCCAGAAGGGTATATCCATGCTGCCTTGTAAGTGGAGAAATGAAATTGATATCGAGTGGTATGTCTTCAATGGTTCTGTTAGTTTTAAAACTCATATTATCAATTCTTTTAGCTGAAAGGGTGATTCCCAGCCCTTTTTTAGTGTAGTTTGCCGAAACCAGCAAAGCCTGACCATTTTTAAAAATATAACTGTTTGCTTCGGTGGGGTCATTAATTTTATTGGCATATTCTGCCGTAAATCCGAAATTTCCATGATTGATATTCATTCTTCCGGCGAAGGCACTAACATTTTCAGGCAGTTTATAATTAGAAGTAGGGTCATCTTTCTGGTATTTGCTTACCCAACTTCCACCAATAATTACCTGGGTTTTGCAGTTTTCCAATTTGCTAAACATTTCGTTAACTGAGAATTCCAAATCGGCACCCCTTAGATAGCCGCGGTTATCGGAGTCGTATTTTTGCCAGAAATATCTTTGACTTCCTACAATACCCTTGAAAGTTACGCCTTTGTAAGGACGATATTTTACTCTGATTCCGTCAATTGAATTGTCGAAGCCAAGGTTCCATTCCTGATAACTTCTTAATATGATTCCATTTCCGAATTGCTCGTAGAAATTACCTGCTGTAACTTCGAGATTATCCTTTTTGTAGGAAAGAAAACGGTAAGCAAATCCATTGCCTTCGTATTGGTTGTCGAAGCCGTTGAGTGGGTTAAGGTAATGCTCGTAACGAACTCCGGCAGTAAAATTACCAAGTTCGTAAGTTACATTCAGGTAAGCATTTGAACCAAATTTTTTACCATTAAGTGTAGAATCGTTTATGCCAAGTTCTTTATCTTTATTATAATACTGGGCATCAAGCTGAAAATCTCCCCTTACCTGACCTCCAAGGAGGTTTTGGGCAAACCCTTGGTTAATTTCAGATAATAAGGTAAAGATTATTAAAGCGAGTAGAATTTTTTTCATCATTATTTTTTTAAAAATAAAACTATTCTATTGTTTTACCTTCGGAAACTTTCTTTAAGTTTTTGTATAGTTCAGTTTCGTTTCCTTCTTTAAATTCTACTTTTTTTCAAACAATATTTCCATTGCCATCGAGCAGAAAAGTTGTGGGAACCACGGTAATACCCAGTGCACGGTAAAGATCTTTGTTTTGGTCCAACAAAATTTCGTAGTCCCAGTTCTTACCATTAGCAAATGGCATAACTTTGGCTGCGTTGCGAACATCGTCAATTGAAATTGCTATAAGTTTTACCCCTGTTTCCTTTTGCCAGTTTTCGTATTCTTCCGAAATCACATTAAGTTCTTTAATACAATTTGTACACCATGTAGCCCAGAAACTTATTATTATCGGTTTTCCGTCGTTGTGAATAGAAGAAGTGTTAAATATTTTGCCATCAGGTGTTCTTAAATCAACTGAAGGAAGCTTTTGTATAGACATTTCTGTCTGGGGAAAAGCAAGTGAAGCAATTGCAAAAAGATTAATAAACAGAATAATAGATTTTAATTTCATTGTAAAACGTTTTAAAATTCAGATGAGGCAAATATCTAAAAAATTATATACATTAAAATAAATATGTTAAAATTTGTTCCATCAATAAAAATATTAAAGGGTTTCTCAGGTATAATACGGCAAGAAGCTACTAACTTAACCAACTGTTTGCCGTGTTATTGCAAAGCAAAAAATAAGCCTGTACTATTAAAACTAAGTGAATAACTCATAAAAATATTTTTCACATAATGTGAAAATGCAGATAGCAGTAAAACGAAAGCTGTTGGCTAATGCCTGGAAGATTACAAATTTGCCATTATTTCTTCTGTCATTTCCATGTTGTGATATACGTTTTGCACATCATCATCGTCTTCAAACATGTCAATAACTTTTAACACCTTAAGGGCAACATCATTTTCAACCGGGGTGGTTGTAATAGGAATTCGCTGCAATTGTGCACTTTCCGGTTCAATACCCAAAACTTCGAGTTTTTTCATCATTATGCCGAAATCTTCCATCTGAGTGGTTACGGTAACGATATCGCTTTCGGAATCACTTTCTATGTCTTCGGCGCCTGCGTCAATCACCTCCATTTCAAAATCGTCCATATTTTTTATATGGCTTTTGGGAATGACAAAAACTCCCTTGCGTTCAAAAACGTGTGCCAACGAGCCATTAGTACCCAGATTTCCACCATATTTATTAAAAATAGAACGAATATTTGCTACCGTACGCTGAAGATTATCGGTAGTACATTCAATAAAAACAGCTACGCTGTGAACATAACCTTCATAGGTAGTTTCCTGTAACGAAGCTGCGTCTTTATCAGCTCCTTTGCTTATAGCCCGTTGGATATTTTCTTTGGGCATACTTGCGCCTTTGGCATTGGCAATAGCCAGCCTTAGCCGAGGGTTGGAATCCGGATCGCTTCCGCTTTCACGAACGGCAATGGTTATATCTTTAATGATTTTTGAAAAAATTTTAGAACGCTTGGCGTCTAAAGCACCCTTTTTGCGCTTGATGGTTGACCATTTATTATGACCTGACATAAATCTTGATTTTTGGGGTGCTAAATTAAAAAAAAATTGACAATTAAACAGAAAATGCCATCCAAAGGATGGCATTTTAAGATTGGTTTTTTGGTTATAAAAGATTACCAGTTGTTTACATCAAACGCAATTCCTAAGCTGAAAGGATACAACTCGGGGTCTTTTCCGTCTTTAAACAAAGTGGTAAGAGAGTAGGTTCCGTAAAGATTAACCAATCCCCAGCCAATACGTGCGGTAGCATCGAGTTTAAAAGGATTGAGATGAAAATCATCGTGATTTTTGGTCATTTTCCCATCAGATAAAACAATCTTGGTATGCGAACCGTAACGAATCCCTCCGATAAGCCCGGCAGTGATGTGGAAGCTGTTAACATCGGTCCGGTCGTTAGTTTGATATTCGAGCAGCAGGGGCACAGTAAGATAATTTACAAGTAATTTGGTCTTTTTATAGTTGCTTGTTGCTGCATTATCAACAAAGCCGTAAACGATATTTGTATCGGAAACTAATACGGTATTGTTGTCGAAACGATAGTTATTGTAAGTTAAGCCTATCCCGGTAATTAAGCCTAAATGATTGTTTATGAGATTAATGTTTTGTTCATAAAGGTTAATATCAACATTGATTGATTTTTCGTATTTTAGATCCAAATATTCGTATTTATCAGCCATTTCCATATCATTATCGGAGGTAAGATAGCCGTTTATGCCCAGATCCAACCCACCCCAATGTCCGTTGAACTCATTTTTATGTTTGTCTTTTTCGTATTTAATGCCCTCATCATCAACAATAATTTTTTTGTCGCCCAGAATCACAATAGAGTGATCATTATCTCTGTGGTGTTTATGTTTGCGAATAATGATACGGGTTGAGTCTGCATTGTATTCGGTAATGGTTTCTGAATCGTCAATTATCACGGGAGGAACAGGGGGTATAGGGGGAACGGATATATTATTTTCTATTTCCCTTGCTTGTTCTTCCAATTCTCTTGCCTGTTGTTCCAATTCTCTCGATTTTTCTTCAATTCTTCTTCTCTGGATTTCAATAGTTCCATTTTTTTCAATCCGCTGAATTGGAGGGTTGGCAATATTGTTAAAAAAGCCAGCACCTGTAACTTCTGCTTCCACTTCGTCCTTCGCATTGATTTTGGCATTTGCGGCTCCACTAACTTCCAGCTTGGCGCTTGAAGTTTCCAGCTCGGTGGCTTTTAAATGCCCGGCGCCGCTAACTTCAGAGTTAAGATTGTTGGCATTTCCCGAAAGTTTCACATCGGCAGCTCCCGAAATCTCACTTTTCATGGTGTTAACATTCAGTGCAAGAGTAGCTTTTGATGCACCGCTGGCTTCCAGTACGAAATTTTCGGCTGCAAGCGTTCCTGTAGTACTTACCTGTGCTGCACCGGAAATTTCAAGCCGTTCGAGTGTTTTACAGGTGATGTTTACTTCGAGTTTTGAAGCATTTCTGATACCCCTTGCATATATTTCGAGGGTATTAGCCGAAACTTCTGTAATAATCCTGTCAATGTTTTCTTCATCACTAATTACTGTAACAGCATTTTCATTTCCTTGTGATAATGTTACTTTAAATGCTCCTCCAACTTCAATGGCATTAAAATCGGATACAGTTCTTTTTTGTTCTACAGTTCCTTGGCTGAAAGCAAATGCACTTGTGAACAACATCGTGAAAGCTAACAAACCGACATTTAAAAGTTTTGTTTTCATGGTTTATCCTTACTTTGAATGGTTAATTTTCCCGTTTTTCTTTGTCGTATGACGAAAATACACTGGATTAGTTACAAAAACGGAAAGTTTTTTTACCGAATAAGTGTAATAACCCCTCTTTTTTCATAAGATTTACCGCTAAATAATTTAAAGACAATATTGTAAAAATAAATTCCCATGGGATAACCGTCCCCGTTCCAACCTTCATTTTGATTATGAGTAGAATAAATTTGTTTTCCCAAGCGGTCGAAAATCGTGAAAGTAAAAGTGCTGAATTGAAAAACTTCCGCCGGAACGGGATGAAAAATGTCGTTCAACCCATCGCCATCGGGAGTAAATGCATTAGGAATTGTAAAATAGGGGGTTTGAACCAAAGTTACCGGGTTAGAAAAACTTATTACAGTATCAGGATTAGAATTCAATACATCAGGAACACATTCTGCTTCTATCACATATGTAAAACTAAGACCTAAATGGGCGTATTGCAAGACTATATCATTATAATTTGTCGTTGTTGCAGGAAGAATAATTAAAGTATCGGGTCTGTCCGGAATACTTCTGCGAACCCTGTAGTGAATTACTTTCCATTGGCTGTTTGTATGGGCATTCCACTCAAGGGTATTCGTGCTTTCGTTGGCGGAGTATGCTGTAAGTAGCATGGTTTGGGCTTGTACCGTAAGGAGGTTGCTTTCGTTGCCGCAACTATCTAAAGCCGTAACATTATAAATATAGGAGTAGTTATTTGTCCTGGCAGAGGCATCGGTTATCAGCAACTCGCTATTCCAGCCATTGGTAAAAAACATTTCCTGTGTATTTCCCGTGCCTACTTCCGTCCGGAGAATTTTAAGCTGTGCGTAAGGGTTGGTTTGATCAGGAGTTAGCAGCAGCTCGGCAGTATTGTTGTTCACACTGAGCAATTTTAGTCCGAGCCGGGAAGGCATAGGAGGGTATTGTGCTGAAAAGCAGCGTTCGCAAGAAGAAGAGGTGCTGCCATTATTTCGGTAAAGCCGAATCAGGTAACAGTAAGGTGCTCCTTGCATAAAATCAAATTCGTGAATAAATATTCCGCCAGTTGCTTCTCCCAGGTAGGTTTCTTTTCCGTGTTCGGTACTGAAAACAGAATAGCCGATTATGTCGTTATAAGTAAATTCACTATTATTAAAAAGCAAAGTGGCGATTTTGTCGCATTGCTGAAACGAAAGGGAACGAAAAAACAAGGTTCCTATAGGATACAAAGTCCCATCAGGGCTGACATTATCACCCTGATAAGCATTTACACAATATGCCTGATTGCCAATGCACGGATCGAATAAAATATCTGTGTAGGAAGAAGATGTTATGCCATGCACGGTGTCTATCAATATCCGGCTTGCGCCATTTAAATGATAAATAAGATAACCATCGGTTGAATCATGATTGGGAAACCACGAGACGACAGCCTTACCATTTACTATACTCACCGAATCAATAACCGGTGTTGGGGGTAGCTGAGCGAAACCTACTACTGCTTTAATCAACACAAAAACGGTGATAATGATTCTGTACATTTTTGTAATTCAGTAAATTCCTATTTCCCGGCAACAACCGTCCAAAGGTCTTCTTCCTTCAGATAGGCATTGGCAAGCTGAGCAATTTTTTCTGCAGAGGTGGACTGTATTGCATCCAGCCATTGGTAGTAATAAGAGAAATCTTTTCCGTACATCAGGGTCTTTTTGTATTTATCGGCTAATGAAAAGGGGTCTTCTATTCCATGCAAAAAACTGCCGAGCATATAATTTTTAACTAGCGAAAGTTCTTTTTCTTTTATCGGAATTTCGCGCAATTGTTGTATTTCAAACATAATTTCCTGTAATGCCTGGTTTGTGCTATCACCGTTTACTTCCGAAGCTATGGTTAAATAACCTGAATGCCTAAAAGAAACTAATTGCGAGCCAATGCCATAGGTATATCCTTTTTCTTCGCGAAGATTTGTCATTAATCTGGAACCGAAATAATCCCCTAATAAAGTATTCAACACGGTAAAAGGGAAATAATCAGGATGTGTACGGTTGAAAAGGGGTCTGCCGATGCGTATGCCCGATTGTTGTGTGTCGTGTTTGGTAATTTTACGATAATGGTCTGTAATAGGAATGATTTCTGCCGGTTGATGGGTTTCTGCAGCCGTGTTTTCCCAGTCTTTTCCACCAAAAAAGCGATTGAGTGCTGCGGGTAGCGAACCAGGAATTTTGCCGGAAAGAATAATTTTGCAGTTATCAGACCTGTAATATTCGGAATGGTAACTCTTCCATGCCTCACGGTGCAAGTTAGAAAAAACCTCTTCTTTGATCGTTTTTCCGTAAGGATGTTCCGCTCCGAAGATGGTTTCCATAAAATGTGTTCTTGCCAGATATTTTACCTTTTGCTGATTGATAATAAACCGTTGGTGTTCTTTTTGGATGAAAATATCTATTTCTTTTTGTGGAAATTCTGGCATCTTGATGATTTCTTCAAGCAAAGGAAGTAATGTATCAAGGTGTTTATTAAGAGAATACAATGTGATTACTGCATCGTCAGCTTCTGAAAAAGTATCAAGAAATGCTCCGTAAAAGTCAAGTTTTTCGGCTATTTCAGCAGAAGTGTGCCGGCAGGTTCCTTCTTTCATTAGCCGGTTTACTCCGTAAGCTATGTAAGGGGATGGCTGATACCATTTTCCGGCTTTAAAAATAAAATCTATTTTTACAATGTCCTGAGAGCCTCCCTGAATAGGGCAAATCGGGATTCCATTATCAAGACAAAACACAGAAGGAGTGGGTAATTGGGGCGTAATAAATGCATTCAGCCCGGGAGGTATTTTTCGGTTAAGCGACATGGTTACTGTTTGGCAAGGTAATACAAAGTTGAACAATTGTGCGGAACGAGTGAAAGGGAAGCAGTTTTGACAATATCGTCCGGCGTTACTGACATAAAGCGTTTTATTTCTGTATTTACCAGATTGGCATCTCCCATCAATTCGGCGAAGGCAAGATTGATGGCTTTGTCGAGTACTTTCATTTCCGAAAAAACCAACATGGATTCAATTTTGTTTTTTACTTTCTGTAATTCATAATTGCTGACTTTTTCTTCTGCCAGTCTGCTGATTTCGTTGTTCAGGGCTTGTTCAGCCTGTTCCATACGAATATCTTTCAGCAACTTTCCGGTAATTACCAGCAATCCTTCGTCAAAATCACCGGTTACAAAGGCATTGATTTCACTGAAAAGTTGTTGTTTTTTTACCAGTTCCTGTTCCAGCCGCGAGGAATCTCCATTGGCAAGCAGGTCGGAAATGACATCAAAAATATAAAAATCCGGGCTGCTTCGTTTGCAGATATGCCAGGCTTTGTATAGGGAATCGAAAGGTACAGAGCGTTCAACGGTTAAAAAACGCGCTTCGGTTTGAACAGGTTCGGATGGCAGATTCCGGAAATAGGTTCCTGCATTTTCAATTGGCTGGAACCAGCGGTAGCAAAGCTGTTTAATTGTTTCAGTGTCCACATTTCCCGCGATAGTCATGATGGCGTTTCCGGGATTGTAATACTGATGATAAAATTTTTTTACTTCTTCCATTTTTGCCTGCCGGATATGTGAAATATCTTTTCCTATTGTATTCCATTGGTAAGGATGTACCTTATATGCCAGGGGGCGCAACAATAGCCAGGCATCACCATAAGGCTGGTTTAGATAACTTTCCCGGAACTCTTCTATCACGACTTTTCGTTGCACATTAAGACTTTGGGGTGTAAAAGCCAGGTTAAGCATGCGGTCGCTTTCGAGCCAGAAGGCGGTTTCGAGGTTATGCCTGGGAATGGTAAGGTAATAATTGGTAATATCATTATTGGTAAAGGCATTGTTTTCACCGCCAGCACGTTCAAGGGGTTCGTCGTAGCGGGGAATATGCACCGAACCGCCAAACATCAGATGTTCAAACAGGTGAGCGAAGCCGGTTCGGTCAGGATTTTCGTCGCGGGAACCTACGTTGTAAAGTATATTCATGGCAACTATAGGGGAGAGCTCGTCGCGGTGCACCAGCACTTTTAATCCATTATCCAAAACAAACCGGTCGAAAAGAATCATATTAGTAAATGTGTAAGATGCAAACGCAGAAATTTATACAAAAGTACACGAAAACGTATAACGGTTTTGTTGTCAATGACTCTTTTTTAAAAAAACGACTCCTCCTGTTGCCTGGAGAAGTCGTTATCTGAAAATGTGTCAAACGCGTTATTTTGCCATCAGGGCTTCAATATCGTCAGCTTCAATGGGTATGGAAGCCATCAGGTCAACAGGGCCGCTTTCAGTGATAAGGATGTCGTCTTCGATGCGGATGCCAATGCCTTCTTCCATAATATATAATCCCGGTTCACACGAAAAAACCATACCCGGCTGCAATGTTTCCTGTTTGGAACCTACATCATGTACATCCATACCCATAAAATGTGAAGTTCCGTGCATATAATACTTAAAATACAAAGGTTTTGAAGGATCCTGATTCTTTACATCTTCTTCGGTAAACATGCCCAGATTGATGAGTTCTTTTTCCATCAGTTTGCATACTTCGGCATGGTATTTATCAATGGTATTTCCAACAACGAGCATGCTGATAGCTTTTTTCATTACGCGACGGATGGCATTATAAACTTCTTTCTGACGTGGAGTGAATTTCCCGTTTACCGGAATCGTACGGCTAAGGTCACCGGCATAATTTGCATATTCGGCACCGATATCGAGCAGTAGCAAATCGCCGTCTTTGCATTCCTTGTCATTTTCCACATAATGCAACACACAGGCATTCTTTCCAGAAGCAATGATAGGATTATAGGAATGACAGGTTGCACGGTTGCGGATAAATTCACGGGTAATTTCCGCTTCCACTTCATATTCCATCACACCGGGTTTAACGAAAGAAAGTACACGACGGAATCCCTGTTCGGTAATATCGCAGGCTCTTTGTATCAATGCAACTTCCAGTGCAGACTTAACAACACGCAACTGGGAAAGAATCGGAGCCGAACGCTCGTAGTTATGAACGGGATATTTACATTTTAACTCTTTGGCAAAACGGAGATCACGATAGGGTACCTCGGAGGAGAACCGGATGTTTTCGTTGGTATTCAGATACACATTTTCGCAGGTAGCCATCACTTCGGCAAGAGCGCTTTCAAAACTTTCGAGCCAGTAGATGTTTTTTATGCCTGAGGCTTTTTGTGCTTCTTCCATGGTATATTTATGCCCGTACCACACGGCGATGTGTTCGTTGGTTTCTACCAGGAACAAGGCTTCGCGCCATTTGGGGTTAGGGCAATCGGGTGCAATGAGCAGAATGGTTTTTTCCTGGTCAATGCTCGAAAGGTAAAACAAATCGCTGTTTTGGCGGAATGGAAAATTCTGGTCGCCATTGCGTGGAAATTCATCGTTGGAATTAAAAATTGCCACCGATTTTGGTTTTAATTGTTTGCGGAAATTATCACGGTTAATGATAAACAATTCCGGATTTATAGGTTCGTATTTCATTAGGGTTGGTTATTAATTATTTAAA
The DNA here is from genome assembly GCA_023227965.1 of Lentimicrobiaceae bacterium. Taxonomy (NCBI): domain Bacteria; kingdom Pseudomonadati; phylum Bacteroidota; class Bacteroidia; order Bacteroidales; family Lentimicrobiaceae; species Lentimicrobiaceae bacterium. The sequence goes on from JALOCA010000028.1 coordinate 38,619, forward strand.
TTTTTTTAATATTTTCGTAAACTTGTTTAGTTTTGTATGGTTATGGCTTACAAACCTACACGAATTTTTTGAGATTATTCTATTTTCACACGAAAAATTATGATACGTTATTCCTCCATCACCCAAAAAATTATTATTGCGCTTGCAGGATTTTTTCTCATCACCTTTTTGGTAGTGCATCTAAGTATTAACCTATTGCTTCTCAGAAACGATGATGGTGAATGGTTTACAGCAGCAGCGCATTTTATGTCAACAAACTATGTGCTTAAAGTGTTCGAAGTGATTTTATTTGGTGGCTTTGCACTTCATATCTTACTTGCCATTCTGGTACAGATACAAAATTGGTGGGCTCGTCCGCAACACTATAAAATTGGTGGGTTTTCACACACTTCTTTTTTTTCGAAGTACATGATTCATACCGGAGTCATTATTATCCTTTTTCTGGTCATCCATTTTAGCAATTTTTATTTTGTGAAAGCGGGCTGGGTGGCACCTCCTACCGGGGTTGACAGGCACGATTTTTATACCATGGCACAGCTGTTGTTTTCCGATTTTCGTTACAGCCTGCTTTACATTGTTTTCATGCTATTTTTAGGTTTTCATCTTAACCACGCTTTTCAGGCGGCTTTTCAGACACTTGGGCTGAATCATAGTAAATACAATACAGCCATTAAACTTGCCGGAATTTTGTACTCCATTATTATTCCTTTGGGTTTTGCCATTATTCCCATGTATTATCTGTGGTGGAAATAAATACAGGCTAAGGAGGGAAGTAGTTTTTATAAAAACCGTTCACCTACCATGTATCCGTGCCCGGTAGCATAAATGATGCTGCGAGTTGCACCGCTGCAATCGCCAATGAACATCAGGTTATTAATCTTATCGTTGTCGAGACGATTTGAGTAAAATTTTATTTCGGGAGCATAAACCAAGTTATCCGGATTGGCAGTACCAGGGAGTACTTTGTCAAGGTTTTCAATAAAATCAATGATACTTTCGATGATACGACGCGGAAAAGCAAGGTTGATGTCGCCCAGGATGTAATTTTCACTGTCGAGAGTAGGTTGTACCCGGTAAAGATACTTGGTACGTTTCGACATTTTAAAGTTTTCGTATGTCTGCAATATCAGCTTATCCTTTCCTGCCAACAGGTTGGTAAGCTTGGCGATAAGCGAACCAAAGCCAATAGGATCGTTGAAGGGCTCGGTAAGCTGAATAGTAACCAATACCGCAAAATTGGTATTTTTACTTTTGTCTTTCACCTTGGCATGCCCGTTTACAGTAACAAAATCACCATAATGCTCGGTAACCACGTAGCCAGAAGGATTGTTGCAAAATGTACGAACCATATACCCTGTGCGACTTTTAAATTTTACTTTAAATTCGTACATTTCCCGGTTGATATCTTCCACAATATGGTTGGGAATTTCAAAGCGTATGCCCAGGTCAACCTTGGTATTGTCGAGTATCAGTTCTGGATATTTGTGAATCAAAGTATTGATGAGTTTATGCCCGCTTCTGCCCACAGAAACAATGGCAGAGTCAAAAGTATCGGTATTATTCAGCATCACCTTTCCGGGCAGGCAGTTAACTTCTTTTATTTCGTTCTCGAAATGAAAATGAATATTGCTGTATTTTTTAAAAGAATCATAAATATTGAACAGAACTTCTTTTAGCCGGTCGGTGCCGATATGGTAAAAATCGGAAGCAATTGGCTGGAATCCCTTTTCGTAAAACCGGCTGTAATATTCTTTATTGGTAAACGAACTGCCGGTTTCCACCGTTCCGTTATCGGTATGATGGATGTAGTAATCCACTATTTCCTTCTGAAGCGTCAACGGTATGTCCATGTCGCCACCCATTTCGCGCGAAACGAAAAGCTTCCCGTCGGCTCGTATGCCAGAAATACTTGACGAATAAATATCTTTACTTTTTTCAAAAACATGAATTTCATGTTCCGAATTTTTAATTCTTTCAATAAAACCAATGGCGGCAGCACCAAAACCAATCACGGCAATTTTCATACGCAATTTGCAAAAAGAGGCTAAAAGTACACAAATTAAACTTTTTATAGCAGATATTTTATTAAAAAAATCAAAAAAATAGGTTACAACCCATTATTTAGCTATATTTGTATCATTAATTTTATCAGGCAATGAAAAATATTCTTGTGCCGGTAGATTTTTCCGATTTGTCGCTGGAAGTTATTAACAAAGCTGCTGAGATAGCCTTTGCCTTTAAAAGTAAAATATGGTTAATCCATATTGCTTCCCTTCCTCCTGCTTTTGTTGGTTTTGATATGGTATCACCTGCCGATCAAACATATCAGGATGAAGATTTGCAACAGCAGGAAAGAGAATTACAACTGCTGGAAAAGCATGTTCAAGACAAAGGGTTGGATGCAAGAGCTTTGTTGGTAAAAGGACTTATTGTAGATAGTATTCTGGAACAGGCTGAAAAAGTGGAGTCTGACCTTATTGTTATGGGTTCGCACAATCATGGATTTTTCTACAAAACTTTTTTGGGTAGTGTAAGCGAAGGTGTGATGCGGAAGTCGAAAATCCCGGTGTTGATTGTTCCCGAAAAGGAATAAAAGACAAATTTTTTACTTTATCAGGATTCAAAACAGTTTTCGGAGGAGTTCTTCTTTCCGGAGCTTTTTAAGGGTAGCCCTTATCCAGGCTTTGTTTTCCGGTTTGTACCAAAAGAAAAATCGTTGTTGGTTCAGTTTATCCTCCCGGTTTTTTGCCACGTACACGGGTTTTATCGTGTAGGGGTCCAGTCCGGTGTAATACATTACTGAAGCAAGGGTCATGGGGGTTGGCGTTAAATCCTGTACCTGTTCCAGTTTATACCCTAAAGTTTTTGTTTCCACAGCAAGTTCTGCCATATTTTCGAGACTGCAACCCGGATGGCTCGAAATAAAATAAGGAATCAGTTGCTGGTTTAGCCCGTTTTCGCGGTTGATGGCATCGAATTGTTTTTTAAAGTCATGAAAAAGCCGGAACGAAGGCTTTCGCATGATTTGCAATACACTGTCGGCGGTATGCTCGGGAGCCACTTTCAGTCTTCCCGAAACATGATGTACAATCACCTGGCGGGTATATTCCCTCAGTCCGAAACGCCGGTTTTCTTCATCACTTTTACCGGCGAGCAGGTCGTAGCGTATACCGCTGCCGATGGTAACCTTCTTTATCTGCGGAAGCACAGCTACCTTACGATACAATGCGGTAAGAGGTTGATGATCGAAATTCAGATTTTTACAAACGGAAGGGAAAATACAGGAAGCCCTGCCGCACTTTTTACATAGTGCCGTATCAAAGCCTTTCATCCGGTACATATTTGCCGACGGGCCACCCAGGTCGGTGATATAACCTTTAAAATCTGGCATCCTGGTAATGGCTTCTGCCTCGCGCAGAACGGATGCTTCCGAACGGCTGGTAATAAATTTTCCCTGGTGTGCCGAAATGGTGCAAAAGCTGCATCCGCCAAAGCATCCTCGGTGGATATTTACCGAATGGCGTATCATCTCGTAAGCCGGAATGGTACCTCTTTTGGCATATTTTGGGTGTGGAAGACGGGTAAACGGCAAGTCGTAAACGGCATCCAGTTCGGTTTCTTCCATGGGGGGAAAAGGTGGATTCACAGCAACAACTTTCTCGCCAACAGCTTGCAGAATATGCTTAACCTGCCAGCGGTTCGATTCCTGTTCGGTAAGCCGAAAAGCCAGGGCAAAAGCTTTTTTATCCTTTACACAAACTTCATGTGCAGGAAGTTCTATGCTTTCGTGGAAGTTCTGAGCTACCGTTTTATTTTCAGTAAGGTAAGCCGTTTGCGGAATATTGGTAAGTTCTGCAAAGGGTTTCCCGGATTTTAATTCGTTTAAGAGGGCAACCAGTGGTCGCTCGCCCATGCCATAAATCAGCAGGTCGGCACCGGTATCTGTCAGAATAGAAGGTTTCAGGCTGTTGCTCCAGTAATCGTAATGGGTAAGTCGTCGCAGCGACGCTTCTATACCGCCAAGCACCACCGGAACATCCGGGTAAAGTTGTTTACAGATGCGTGTGTAGACGTAAGCTGCATAATCGGGACGGAAACCGGCATTGCCACCCGGAGTAAAAGCATCGTCGGAACGAAGGCGTTTGTTGGCGGTGTAATGATTTACCATTGAGTCCATGTTGCCGGAAGCAACACCAAAGAACAGTTTAGGCTTGCCGAATTTACGGAAATCACGCAGGTCGTCCTGCCAGTTGGGTTGAGGGACTATTGCCACGCGAAGGCCTTCTTTTTCAATAACACGACTTACCACAGCCGTCCCGAAAGAGGGGTGATCCACATAGGCATCGCCGGTGATAAGGACGACATCCACTTCGTTCCAGCCACGGTGGAGCATCTCGTCGCGGGTAATGGGGAGCCAAAGAGGAGGTTTTTTACCGGAGATCGTCAAATCTTGTTGAATTCATGAAATGAATATTTTGCAAAAGTAGCCATTAGCTGCAAATTTACCGGAAAAATATAAAGTCTTTTTAAAATGAGACAATCTGCCACTCACGGATTTTGCCAGGACTTCGTTTACGCCAACCTTTAGATATGCAATCTTAGGTACTACTTTCTCATCGCTCCCAGTTTCCAGTTCACTGCTGCTTCACCCATTTCCCGCTATCTTTTACTTCTCCATTCTGCATTATACGGTAAAAATACATGCCCTGATTTAGTGCTGAGGTATTTACTGAAGTGGTTTCGTTGATGTTTTGTTGTACTACCAACCTGCCGTTGGCATCGTACATCTCTAATGTTGCATCTTTTAAAGCGGTTTGGATGTGCAAAGTGTTGGCGCCGGGGTTGGGGTAAAGAATGGCTTCCTTAGCCATTATACCGGGATTATCTTTAACAGAAGTAACATTTCCATTTTCATCAACTTTTATAATAAATATATCACGCTCCTCATTCTGTGTTAAATAATCATATCTTGTGCCAAGCAAAAGGCAGCCACCATCTGAAGTAGCTTTTACAGTCCATAAAACGTAATAAGCGTCTCCCCCATAATACTTTGTCCATATAATATTCAAATCCTTATCTAATCTGGTGAGTGAAAACCATGATTTGTATGTTGACCAATACCCCCCCCCACCATTTACATCAAAATTCTTTATCCCTCCTATATAAGCAGAGTTATCTCCATTCACGGAAATGATATCTCTGCATGCAGGAAAAGTGAGCGTATCATTTACTTCAATATCAGTTTGTGAAATAATAGTATCTTCCGGGTTAAGGATAATAGAAGTAATGCCTCTTTTAACTCCGGGAGCTGGATAATTACTATGTACTATTTCTGAAACACAAATTAAAGTAGTATCTGAAAACCATTTTGCTGAACTATGAACCCCTTCTAAAATCTGATCAAATGAAAAGAAGGATTGAATATTTAAGGAAGAATCTAATCGTACCATTTCATTTGTATTTTTTTCAGAACGACCAAAAATAAACGCATAGAAACCTTTCCTTTCTTTTCTTTCTACCATGTCATAACAAAACATTATATCATTAAATAATTTAAACTGTGTTTGTTTACTATTCATGTTTATCTTATAAACAAACATATTATTCTGATATATATTTAATTTATTACACAAATAACCAAATATGATAAAGTTTCCGGAGCTATCAACAAAGCTCATGGCATCTGTCACATCAAGACTATCTGGTAGGATAAAAAAATGAAGACTTGTTGTATCATAATTACTATTTAATTCAGAAATAAAAAACCTGTTAATACCAGCATTTGTAGTATCTATCAAATCACCAACAACATATATCTGACCACTTTTTTCAACTATATTGAAAAAATCGCCGGAATATGGTGAAAAATTATATTGCTTATATGATTCTATATTGCCATTGAAGTCAGTTTTAATCAATAGAGGACTTTTGCAAGACGTTGCCCAATCAAACGTTCTTCCTACAAACAAAAAAGTACCATCCGAAAGTTCTTTAGTATCATAAACTACATCATCTGTTTCAGGATGTGTTAAATTAAGTAGAAATTCAGGCTGAGCTTTGCTGTTTCCTACCCATACTACAATGATTGCCAGTAATAGAAATTTTTTTTTAATCATATTTTCAATATATTATTTTTAGAAGGGCTGTACAAAAGTGCAGCCCTTCGATGGTTAATTAAATCATTTAGAACCAGCACATCCACACTTAATTGTCTATGTTGGTTTTTATTTCCCCTTTTGTTTATTGATTTCTTTAAAAAAATTTGTATTCTTCTTTGCTTTATCTTAAAGATTATCAAAAAAATTAAGTTTTGTTATACTTTCAAAATTAAGTTTTTTTATTTACGACGATTATTGGTTGAATGTTTTCTTATACAAGTGGATTGGTTCGTTCTTTTTTGTTTTTTCATAGCTCCAGGCTCCCAGTTCACTGCTGCTTCACCCATTTCCCGCTATCTTTTACTTCTCCTTTCTGCATTACCCGGTAAAAATACATGCCCTGATTTAGTGCAGATGTACTTACCGTTGTGGTTTCGTTTATGTCTTGTTGTATTACTAACTTGCCGTTGGCATCGTACATCTCTAATTTCGCATCTTTTAATGTGGTTTGGATGTATAGAATGTTGGTGCCGGGGTTGGGTAAGAGTTGAAAAGTATTTTCCTTTTTCTTTTTACTGATTCCTGCGATATAATCGCATGAGGAAGCAATGTTTGTGGAAAAATATCCCAAAGTATTATCTTCATAACACCTTAATGGACCACCTTCAAAAACATCCAAAATATTACAAAGCATGG
>JALOCA010000029.1 GCA_023227965.1 Lentimicrobiaceae bacterium
CCTTTGGCTCAACTGCCGATTCTGTTTCTGACGCTATGTTACTGAACATTTCACGTGCCCCCCTGGCAAATGCTGGCGAGGATGCTACAGTTTGTGCCGATTCCTTCATCATGCTTGAAGGAACTGCTTCAGATTATCAGAGTATCCACTGGACAACTTTTGGCACAGGAACTTTTAACGAACCAAATTCTCTTGTAACTTATTATCAACCAAGTGTAGAAGACATTGCAAACGGAGAAGTCGTTTTGCAGCTTATGGCTTACGGAAATGGCACTTGCCAACCTTTTACCGATGATATAAAATTGCAATTTAACCCTTTGCCAACAATTAGTGTTCCTTCTGAATTTGAAATCTGTTCCGGTGAAAGTACCCAGATTCCTCTTACACTTACCGGGGTGGCTCCATGGTCAATTCAAACACTTGACGGGCAAACTCTTACCGCTAATTCTTCTCCCTTTAGCTGGGAACTGGCTCCTGAAAATACGGAAACTGTAACATTATCTTCCGTTACCGATGGAACAGGCTGTACAAATAACGGGCAAACAGAATTTACCATTACCGTAAATCCGCTTCCTTCTGCACAATTAAGCGGTTCTGCTGCAGTTTGCGAAGGTGAAAACACTGAGCTTACCCTCAGCCTCACCGGAACAGCTCCATGGCAGGTTACGCTGAACAATGATGAAGTAATTACGGCTTATGACACTCCATATACCTGGGCAATAACTCCTCAAAACGATATAACATATTCAATCACCAGAGTAAATGATGCAGATGGCTGCTCCGGATCCTTTTCGGGCGAAGCACAGATAATAATAAACACCTTCCCGGCTATACCTGCTACTCCGCAAGGACCCAAAACCGTGGATGTTCATTATATCAAGGTTTCGGAATTTACAACAAACGAAATACCTGAAACCAGCTTAATCTGGCTTTTAAGCCCTGAAAATGCAGGAACTATTATTAATAACGGAATAACTGCAGTGGTAGCATGGGACACAACTTTCAGAGGCGAAATTCTGGTGATGGTGAAGGCTTTGAACAAGTGCGGCGAAAGCGAATTTTCTCATGCATGGGAAACTGTCATTTACTCAACCCTTGGAATTGATGAACCTTCCCCTGAAAAATCTTTCAGCATTTTCCCCAATCCAAACAACGGTTATTTCAGTGTTGCTTATAATCTTATGGGCAATGAAACCGTAAAAATGCGTATAATGAACACATTGGGAGCTACAATCTGGGAAAAGAATGCCGTAAACATCTCTGGAAATGAAGCTTTAAATTTCGCTTTGCCATTCATCGAAAAAGGCATTTATTTTTTTATTATTGCAAATCATAAAATCAATTTAACCTATAAAATAATAATTCAATAAAATCACATACAAAAATGAGAAAACTACTTACCTTATTATTAGCCATTTTTGCTTTTACTACCTTCGGTAAAAGTTGGGTGGGAATACATGATCTACAACCATCTCCGGCTCAAAAAATCCTGATTTCTTCTGACATCCGGACATCGAAAATCCAATTTTCCATTCCTGGATTTAACATGCAGGAAGTTACTACCCCAAAGGGTAGCCAATATGTTATCAGTGTGGGCGAAGGTACTCCCCTCCTCAAAAAAGGGGCACCCGACCTTTCCAAGCTCACCGCTTCGGTAATTATTCCTGATAAAGGAAAAATGGAAGTCAGGGTACTGGCTTCCGAGTTCACTGATTATCCCGATATGGATATAGCTCCTTCCAAAGGAAATTTATACAGGGATACTGACCCCTCTGCTATTCCCTTTATTTATGGCAAACCCTATTCCGAAGACAAATTTTACCCCGGAACTCTTGCCGAATTTCACAATCCCTACATCATTCGCGACCATCGCGGACAAACTATCGTTGTTTATCCCTTCCAATATAACCCCATTTCCAAGGTTTTAAGAGTATATAGCTCAATTATAGTGGAAATTTATTCAACAAACGAAAAGGGAATAAACACTCTCAGCAGCAAAAAAACATCGGGCAAAACTCCTGCCGGATTCCAGGAATTGTACAAAAGCCATTTTTTAAATGCTCCTGCTACTGACTATACTCCTGTAGATGAACAAGGGAAAATGCTCGTAATCAGTTATGGGCAATTTATGTCTGCTATGCAGCCCCTTGTTGACTGGAAAAACCAGCAGGGAATAGAAACCGAATTGATTGATGTATCTACCATCGGAAGTACAGCATCGGCAATAAAAACTTATATATCTGACTATTATAATGCTAATGACCTTGCATTTGTTTTATTGGTAGGCGATGCAGCCCAGATTCCTACTAACACCGGCACAGGTTTGGGAGGTCCATCAGACAATGCTTACGGTTTTATTGTTGGAAACGACCATTACTCAGATGTTTTTGTGGGAAGATTTTCTGCCGAAAACCTCACACAGGTAGAAACACAGGTACAAAAGGTTCTGATGTATGAAAAGGCACCTGTTACCACTACTGACTGGTTTTCAGTAGGAGTTGGTATTGCTTCCAGCCAGGGAACAGGCGATGACAATGAATACGACTACGAACACATGCAAAACATAAGGGAAAACAAATTACTACCCTTTACTTATACCGGAGTATCCGAGTTATACGACGGTAACCAGGGCGGACTTGATCAACCTGGTAATCCTACTCCAGCAAATGTAGCTACCGAAGTAAATGCAGGGGCTTCCATCATTAACTATACCGGTCATGGCAGCGAGATTTCATGGGGAACAACCGGTTTTTCAAATTCCGATATTACTGCACTTACCAATGATAATATGCTGCCCTTCATCTTCTCTGTGGCTTGTGTAAACGGTAATTTCCAGGGACAAACCTGCTTTGCAGAAGCCTGGCTGCGTGCTACACACAATGGACAACCTTCCGGAGCTGTTGCTACTCTTATGTCAACCATCAACCAAAGCTGGGATCCGCCTATGGATGGTCAGGATGAAATGAACGACCTGTTAGCGGAAACCTACTCCGATAATTTCAAAAGAACTTTTGGCGGAATTTCCATGAACGGCTGTATGCACATGAACGACGAATACGGAGTTGACGGAGACGAAATGACTGATACATGGAATATCTTCGGCGATCCTTCGCTTGCAATACGTACGGCAATGCCACAATCAATTGTTGCCAACCATAATCCTACAATTTTCCTTGGTTCGACACAATTCAGTGTTAATGCCGATGCAGAAGGTGCTATAGTAGCTCTTACCATTAATAACCAATTGGTAGCCAAAAGTATTATCAATGGCGGAGTAGCAGCTCTCGATTTCGCAGCCCTTACCCAACTCGACACCCTGCACCTGGTAATTACCGGATTCAACAAGTTGCCTTACATTGCCGATGTTCCTATCATCCCCGCCGAAGGTCCTTATGTTACCTATGATAATTTTTTAGTTAACGATTTGCAAGGCAATAACAACGGTGCCATTGATTTTGGCGAAAATATTGCCTTTTCCATCGGGTTGAAAAATGTGGGTATTGAAACTGCCGAAAATGTAGTAGTTACACTTACAAGCGACAATTCTTTCATCAACATTACCGATAATACCGAAACCTACGGAAATATCCTTGCAGGCGGAACAATTTCGGTTGCCGATGGTTTCGCATTCACTGTTGCCGATTCAATTCCTGATCATCTTAGCCTACTTTTCAATTTAACTATAACTGATGGTACCGAAACATGGAACAGCAGTTTTGTTGCTTTTGCCAATGCACCTGTTCTTTCATTGGGCAATATTACAATTGACGATGCAGCAGGCGGAAATGGTAACGGAAGACTCGATGCCGGTGAAAATGTTCAACTGAAAGTTGTCATTTCTAACAACGGTCATAGCGATGCAGGCGAAGTCCAGGCTGTTCTGACATCTTCAAATTCTTTTATCACAATAAATAACGGAACTTTTATTGCTGAAACACTTGCCGCCGGACAAACCGCTGAAGCCATTTTCGACATCACAACTGCCGGAAACGCTACCATAGGTACAGTTGCCGATTTTATCTGCACACTCACTTCGGGCGTTTATCAGGCACAAAATACATATTTCCGCCCAATAGGTCTGATACTCGAAGACTGGGAAAGTGGTGGAATGACTGGATTTGAATGGGCTACCAGCGGTGATGCCGACTGGGATGTTTCTACTGAAACTCCTTACGAAGGAACTTACTGCATTAAGTCAGGACTAATAGGTGACAACCAGTCAACTTTTATTTCACTCGATTATAATGTAATGAGTGATGATAGCATTTCGTTTTATCGCAAGGTTTCCTCCGAAGCGGATTATGATTATCTTAAATTCTATATTGATGGAACTGAAATGGGAAAATGGTCTGGCGAAGTGGACTGGTCGAGGGTGGTATATACCGTAACTGCCGGTGAACACACTTTCCAGTGGGAATATACGAAAGACGTTTCACAGTCCAGTGGCACCGATGCAGCTTATGTTGATTTCATCATACTTCCTCCTGCGCTAACAACCACTGCTTATGCTGGCGCCGACGGTACTGTTTGCGAAGGGAATATATACCAATGCAACGCCATTGCAACTAATTATGCATCAGTACTCTGGACAACTTCCGGAACCGGTACTTTCAGCGATGCCACCCTGCTCAACCCTGAATATACCCCCAGCCAGGCAGATATTGATGCCGGACAGGTTGTTCTTACTTTTACTGCCTTCGAACAGGGAAAAAGCGATGCTACCGACCAGATAATTCTTACTTTAAACAAAAATGCTGTTGTCTTTGCAGGCGATGATTTCACAGTTTGCGAAAACGAAACCGTTTCCATTACAAACTCCTCTGCAGTAAATTATACTGCATTGAACTGGACAACATCCGGAACCGGTACTTTCGACGATGTTACCCTGCTTAACCCTGTTTATATTCCCAGCGCTGAAGACTATTTAGCCGGAAATGTTACCCTTAACCTTACCGTTACAGGAATGGCTCCCTGCGGTGATGTTGCTGATGGTACCGTAGTTACCTTTACATTGCTCCCGGATACTCCCGAAATTCCGACTTCCGCTTCCAATCGTATCTGTCAGGATGCTCCGGATACCGAAGTAACAACCACAGGAAGCTCTAATGCCATTGATTATACATGGAGCATCGAACCTGTGGAAGCAGGAATAATAACCGGAACTACAACCCAGGCATCCATCAACTGGAGCCCTGACTTCTTCGGTGCTGCTAACATTACTGTCAAAGCACTGAATACCTGTGGTGAAAGTGATTATTCCTCCGCACTTGCCATTACACTGGTTCCCTTCCCTCTGGCTCCCGAAAAACCTATGGGAAGTGATTCTGTGGATGTGTTTATCACTACATCCTCCGACTTCCGGGTAAACAAGGCAATGCATGCTCTTACCTACACATGGAATATAGAACCTGTCGCCGCAGGTACCATAGCCGGAAACGACACCATTGCAACCATCACCTGGAGTAACTCATTCACAGGAACAGCAAATATCAGTGTTAAATCTGTTAACTCCTGTGGCGAAAGTGTATTCTCGGAAATAAAAACCGTTACACTTTATTCAACGTATGGTATTCCGCAAAATATACCATCCAATACCATTGCAGTGTATCCCAATCCTTCCAACGGAAATTTCGTAATTGAACTGAAAGGTATATCCTCCCATACCGTTGATATCCGTATTGCCAACGAAACGGGTATGAATGTGTACAAACAAAACAACATCAACATACAGGAGCAAAATATCCTTACCATGCAGTTGCAATCACTCAGCAACGGGGTATATTACCTTTTTGTTGAAGGGAAAAATTATCGCAGTGTACAAAAACTGATCATCAGCCGTTAATATATTTTTATCCTATCTTTATTACCCCGGAACGACATTTTTACCGTTTCGGGGTAATTTTTTTTACTTTTGCGCATATGATAATTGTTGGTATTACAGGAACACTCGGCGCCGGAAAAGGCACTATTGTAGATTATCTTACGAAAAATAAAGGGTTTAACCATTTTTCGGTGAGGGCTTTTTTAATCCGGGAAATTGGAAAATGCGGGCTGCCTGTAAACCGCGACAGTATGACTTCCGTAGCGAATGCGCTCAGGGAACGGCACACCCCTTCTTATATCACCGATTGTCTTTACGAAGAAGCAAAAGCTACGGGGAAAAATTGTGTGATTGAAAGCATACGCACACCCGGAGAGATTGATTCTCTGAAACAAAAGGGCAAATTTTATCTTTTTGCCGTAGATGCTCCCCCCGAAATTCGCTACGAACGGGTGGTGAAACGCAATTCGGAAACCGACCAGATTTCCTTCGATACATTTTTGGCTAACGAAGCCCGCGAAATGACCTCCAACGACCCAAACCACCAAAACCTACACCTCTGCATAGCAAAAGCCGACTTTGTCTTTTCCAACGAAGGAGATATTAGTGCCCTGTACCGAAAAGTGGAAAGTGTCCTGGGAGACATATTACAAAATACATGAATTATTACACGTTAACATAACTCGTGTTTTTTTACAGGCAAAATGTTCATTTTTTACCTAAAAAGTGAATACTGTTGTTCCTTATATTTAGCGAATATTCATAAAACAGCAACGAATCTCTTCAAAAACCCTGCGTTTAAAAAGTTTTTAACAATTTCCCTTTCTTTTGTTATACTTTTATACCCTTACATTAAACTTTAATACTAATTCATGCGCTTTAAACTTACGTTACAATATGAATCGGCATTAAACCATTCAAAACGAACGAGTGTTCCGCTCGATTACCAGTTTGGATTGTCCTCGTTCATTTATAAAACGTTATTTACAGGGGATAATACTTTTGCATTATGGCTACACGACAAGGGATACGATTTTGATAAACATAAATATAAACTATTTACCTTCTCACATCTGAAATTAGAAGCGGAAAGCTATCGCACTGATAAGGATATTATGTATCTTAACGGCTCATATGCTACCCTTTATATTTCTTTTTTAACAAGAGAAGCCATTGAACCATTTATTATCGGTTTGTTCCGTGAGCAAAGTTTTTTTCTTGGATATATTCCTCATAAAACTATCTTTAAGGTAATAAATATAGAAAAGCTTCAGGAACATGAATTTAAAGAGACAATGTCGTTTATCACAACGTCGCCTTTAGTAGTAAGCAGCATGCGGTTGCGCGAAGGAAAGAATCCTATTGCAAGCTATCTGAGTCCCCGGAACGAAGAATTTTCCCATTTCTTTTTCAAAAACTTAATACGGAAACATAATGCCTGGTGCCAGCACGAAGACTTGCCATTATTTTCAGGAACGTCAGATGGTTTTACCCTGCAAATATTATCTCCGGAAAAAATGAAGAGTTGTATGTTTAAGAAAGGAAGCGAAAAGCAATCAAAAGTTATAGGATATGAATTTCGTTTCGGGTTGAATGCCCCGGTAGAACTCATTAAAACCGGTTATTATGCAGGATTTGGAGAAAAAAATTCTATGGGGTTTGGGTGTGTGGAAATAAAGCGACAATTGAACAACCTTTTAGCTCCCGGTGAAGCCGGAATTGACAGCGTTGAAAAAAATAAAAAATACAAGCAGAATGAAACAAACCTACAAAACGATTGACTACGAATGGCTGACTAAGCCAACCGGTGACCCGTTTGCCGACGCAGGCGGATTTACCATTGAATATCTTTCGAAGAAGTTTCCTGAAATGGATATTTTGGAACTGATAGATTACATTGCAAAGATTTACGTCGGAAGTTGGGATGGAAAAATAAACGCATTTTTCTTAAATTCAAAAATCACATCTCCAGCTTATAAAAATTCGGAAAAGGTCGAAGAAACAGTAAAATATTTCAGTAGCATAATCAATGAAACAGAGCCTTATGATATAGGCTTTTGCCGTGTAACAGGAAGGGAAACAAAGTTATTTTGGGGCGGTAGAAACAATTCTATCATGACTGGTTCAGGAACACTGGTAAATTTTCATCACTATTTTCAAAAAGGTATTTCCCTTTCAAAAGAAGTATTGGTAAGGATGCACTTTGTTCCTTTTGCTTGCCAGCAACTGCAAGGAAAAATAAGTTTGATGCAAAGCAGTAACGAGGAACTAAGCAAGTTATTTGTGAAAATGACCGTTGAAAGAAACCTTCATGAAATTGGTGTTGGACTTTCTGAAGGAGTGGCAAAATCTGACTACAATAAGCCAGCCAACGCTATTTTCGATTTCGTTGACTCAGCTCTCTCTCAATTGAAGGAATTTAATGAAGAAAATACTTTACCATCGTTGACGCTGTACCACTTTACAAATTTTGGGGCAAGCCCCGAAATTCAGATGTACCAACTTCCTGCAAAGGTTTTTCTTTTTTACAGGACTTGCTTGCAACCTAGGTTCAAGGATGATTGGCAAAAATTTGTTCGTTCGCATTACTACGACAAACAGCATAAAGGCGCAAAATACAACCTTCAAACAGAAAAATTTGAATTGGTTAAGTCAAAAGAAACTGAGGTTATCGACATTGAAGACTACAAACAATGGTTTAACCGGATTTTAAATAAACTATTAATCAATGAGAATATCAGACCAGAATTTCTTCGCTGGTCACGCAGACATCCATTTAACTTTGAAATAGTATCAATCTATCAACAAAACATTATAGGTATGAAAAAAGAAACCATTAACAAAATTAAAGAGTTGGCCGCTTTTCTCGTGCGGGAAGAAGATGCCGACAAGATCAAAAAACGTATTAAAGCGCTCGACGGTGCTAAAAATGCTTCTGCTTTGCGGCGATTCATTTTAAAAGATGTCGTGGCTGCAAACTATGCAGCAGGGAATGATGATCCTATCGTTTCGGTCGATGACTATGTGAATTATCTGTTCCCCGATGGCTCTTACTGGGCTGAAATCAGGGATCTTTTACTCATTGCCATTTATCAGGAACTTCATGAAAGGGATTTAATCTCAGAAGAATTGAAAGTTGAATTAGAATCAGAAGTTGAAGAAGAAGTAACAAATGAATAAATCGAATAAACTATGAAAAACATTAAAACACAAGGATTCATCTTAATTGACGTAGATGTTGTAGCATTAAATAATGCAGGTAAAAACACCCAAAGCAACAACGACAATGCAATTGCAACCAAATCGATCCGTAAAAACGGACGCAGTTATGTATATGTATCAGGCCAGGCATGGCGTTACTGGTGGCGCGAAGCTCTGCAAAAAAATGCAGGTTGGAATTTATCGCCAATAACCCGTGATGGGAAAATCGCTTTTACCAATGCCGATCCATTGAAATTCCCAGATGACGATGTTTTTGGGTACATGCGAGCAGCTAAAGATGCCGAATTAGATGAAAATGGAGAACCTGTAAAAGATAAAAAGGGTAACATTAAAATGACAAACGTAACGGTAACCCGCGTTTCTCCACTAAAGAACTCTGCTATTATTTCGGCAGCCAGTGTCCGTCCTGAGGAAAATTGGTCGAGTATGTCGCGTCAACAAGGTGATGCAGTACCCTATGAAAAGCAGGAATATTGTGCTACAATGAAAGGCATGTTTAGCTTAGACCTTTCGATGGTTGGTACATTTTCGAATTACGACCGTACTGGATATAAGAACCTGTCAATTACATTGCAAGAAGAAGCCATAAAAGATGGAGCTGAAGAAATCGACGATCCTTTTGTATTCGATGCAAAAGGGAATCCAAAGAAGATGATCCGGTTGGCCAAAGATGTTCGTAAGAAAAGAGCCAACGATACCATTCAAGCACTCAAAATCATTTCTGGTGGTGCCATGCAAACCAATAACATGGGCGATGTAACTCCAAAGTTTATTATTCTGGCTACAACTGCAACCGGAAACCATCCATTTAGTCATGTAGTTGGGAGTAAAGGACAACGCGATGAGGAAATAGTTTTCAATTTCGAAGGACTGGTTGAAGTACTGAAAGATTACAAAGACACTTTTGATGGTGCCGTATTTATTGGTCGCCGTAGCGGTTTTATGGATGAAATTGCAAACGAACTAAAAACGCTTGAAACCAGGACAGACATTCCAACAGTGAAAATTCTGTCGGTGAACGAAGCTATCGATCAATATTGCGAACAAATGAAATCCCAAATTGAATAATGAGAACATTCCGTATCAAAATAAACTCGTGGACTTCGAGCTTTAGGTATCCCAACCTGATTTCGGGTTTTCAACCTACGCTTGAAGTGCCGCCAGTGAGTACGGTAATGGGCTTAATCAATGCGGCATCTGGAAAGTATCTGGAAAATCGTGAAATTAAGTTAGGCTACTATTTTGATTTTAAAATCAAGACAGTCGATCTGGAAACAATTTATCAAATCAAAGCGAACGATAGGAATTACCCCGACAATTCGGTTAAGTCAAATGTAATCCAGCGTGAGTTTCTTTACGATTGCCAGTTATTTCTTTATTTGACCGATGAAGAATTGGTTTCATGTTTTCGGCAACCTGCCTATCAACTCCTTTTGGGGCGCAGTGGCGACTTGGCAGGAATCGAAAGCATCAAAGAAGTAGAATTGCAGGAAGTAAGCAATGCCCGTATTGCTGGGCAGGTTGTTCCTTTTACCGGGAACTATTTGCCGGGGCAAATTCAGGCTTTGCCCAAATACTTCAGCAATACCATTCCTCGTAAGAATATGGGAACAGAACCGTACTCCGTGATTTCGTACAACAATCCGGTTGATTCGCAACTAACCGGATTCAGGTCTGAATTGGAAGAATTCAACAGTGACATTTACTTTCACAAATTTGAAGTATGACAACAATAATACAGGAGGTTCTGGCCAAATCGGAACCTTCTGTTTCACTGAAACAGCACATTGACGAATGCCTTCGGGTGTACGAATCGCTTCGAAAAGCATTTGGGCGTTTACCTGTTGTCAATCCTGATCGTTTTTGGGAATTGATCCGATTAGGGATCATCTTTCACGATTTGGGGAAATCACATTCCGAATTTCAGAAGATGCTTTCGGGAAAACGCGCCAATTGGTATCACCAGCGGCATGAGTTATTTTCAGTACCGTTTATCGATCAAATAGATTTACCGGAAGAGGATAAGTCGCTTTTGAAATTGATTGTTGCCGGGCATCACAAAGATTTTTTCTTTCTGTTTGATCATATACAAAAGGGCTATAAAACAGGTGAAGACTTTCTTTCGTTGGGAGAAGATGGCAAGCTGGATTGGGATGAAGAAACCCAAAAACTAAACGACCGATTTATTCAATCGTTCCTGAAAGAATACAATGTTTCTTTAAACCCAAGCTCGCTAGCGTTGCCAATGCAACTGGTAAAAGATTATAAAGGAAGCCCTATCAATTCAACAAAAATCAATTTTCAGGAATTGTTATTGGCAGCAGGGGCTTTAAAACAGTGCGACCATTCAGCATCTGCAGGAGTTTTCAAAGTGAATGTTTTGGAAGAAAAACATTTCAACTTCTTGTATAATACCAAGTGGACTCCGTATTTTCATCAGAAAAGGGCTTCAGAAATCAACGGGAACATTGTGCTTACCGCGCCTACAGGGTCAGGAAAAACAGAAGCATCATTGATGTGGCTGCACAAACAAATGAAAGAGAACGGACAAGGACGGACTTTTTACATTCTGCCGTTTACTGCTTCCATCAACGCCATGTTTGAACGGCTCGACGAAAAGATGCAAGGCAATAGCGAAATAGTTGGTGTGGTTCATGGGAAACTTGCGGAATACATTGAAAGTCGTTTCGGTGAAGAAACGTATAGTTGGCAAAATGAAAAGCTGAAACATGAACTAAAAGAGAGTTTCAGGGCTTTAGTTCCTCCGATAAAAGTGGCAACCCCTTTCCAACTGTTGAAATCCATTTTCGGATTGAAAGGATTTGAAAAAGGCATTTTTGAAATGAGTGGAGGCTACTTCATTTTCGACGAAATCCATGCTTATGATCCCGAAGTGACAGCACAAATCAAAGTCTTGATTGAGTTTGCCACCAAATTTTTGAATGTGAAAGTCTGTTTGATGACGGCTACTTTGCCAACTTTTCTGAAAAAAGAATTTATAGAAGCCATGGGTGAGTACACAGAAATTAGTGCCGATGCCAAACTTTATCAATCGTTTATTCGTCATCGCATTAAAGTTACAGAAGGTCTGCTTTCAGAAAACATTGAAAAAATCCAGCGACGACTGGATGCAGGCGATAAAGTTTTGGTAGTGTGTAATACCGTAAAGCAAGCACAACTACTTTATAACAGCCTTGATACTTCAAAAAAAGTACTGCTTCATGGTGCATTTAATGGGATTGATCGAAACAAAAAAGAAACAGAACTAAAATCAGAAGATGTAGGACTTTTGGTCGGGACCCAAGCCATTGAAGTAAGTTTGGATATTGATTACGATGTGATTTTTACAGAACCAGCTCCCTTTGATGCTTTGTTGCAACGTTTTGGTCGTGTTAATCGCCATCGGATAAACGGACAGCACCGTCCACCGTGTGACTGCATCGTTTTCTCTGAGCGGAACGACACAGATAAGTACATCTATAAAAACGAAGAAGTTATCACCCGAACATTGGATGCCCTGAAAAACATTGAATCGAAAAACTCAGGAATAGTTGCCGAAAATGAACTACAATATTATATCGATCAGGTATATTACAAATGGTTTGAAAAAGACAAAGAAGATTTCGACCGGGTTTATACTCATTTGAAAGCCGACGTGATGGAAAACCTTGCACCATTTATCTATGATCAACATCGTGAAGAGGAGTTTGAAAAACAATTTGATGGAGTGAAAGTCCTTCCTGCAATCCTGAAAAAAGATTATCAGGAATTATTGGAAGCCAATAAATTCATCAAAGCAGAATCGTTAAAAGTGTCTGTTTCGAAACAGCGTTTTGCATCTCTGATTACTCAAGAAGGAATTCATCGCAATGCTTCAGCTTTTCAATTGCTACAAAAGGAAGAGATCAAAGAACAATCTTATTACATCATCGACCGTAAATATGACGATAAATTAGGGCTGCAATTAAATATTGAAGAAAGGGATAACGAAGTAATGATTATTTAAAACCAACGCCTTCTGACGCTGTCGGGGTGACTACCAACTAACCTGACAGCGTCTGCAAAGCCTGATAGCGTTGGATAAAATACCAAAACCTTCAAGGTTTACGACACCGTTCTTTGACATCTTGAAA
Source organism: Lentimicrobiaceae bacterium (assembly GCA_023227965.1). NCBI lineage: Bacteria > Pseudomonadati > Bacteroidota > Bacteroidia > Bacteroidales > Lentimicrobiaceae > Lentimicrobiaceae bacterium. Next base: position 13,177 of record JALOCA010000029.1, read on the forward strand.
TTAAAAAAATCAATTCGTATATATATAAACAGCCCTTAAAACCTGGTGGATTTTAATAATCTGCCGGGTTTGTCAGGGTTAAGATGGGAAAAAATACTATTTGTATTTTTGAAGTGTTGATAAAGGCTTAATAATTTATATAACAAATGGTTCTTTGAAGTTTTTTTTATTTATCAGAAAAAGTCCGGATGGTACTACACAATAAGGAATGACATTTTTTAGTATTCAAAACGTGCCTCCCGGTTACAGAGGTGAATTTTAAAAAGTTTAAAACATGCTTCCCGGTTATAGAGGTAGGTTTTAAAAAATGCAGAACGTACCTCCTGGTTACGGAGGTAAATTTCAAAAAGTTTAAAAAATGCTTCCCGGTTACGGAGGTAGGTTTTAAAAAATGCAAAACGTACCTCCCGGTTACGGAGGTAAATTTCAAAAAGTTTAAAACATGCTTCCCGGCTACGGAGGTAGGTTTTAAAAAATGCAGAACGTACCTCCCGGTTATGGAGGCAGATTTCAAAAAGTTTAAAACGTGTTTCCCGGTCGCAGCGATGGATTTTTATCCGGGAAAAACGATCTACAGTAAAATACAAAAATCATTTTCCACATTATAATTTATTAAGTATTAACCTAAATCATGTGTTATGATTATAAAAATCAATTTTTCGATTATTCAGCACAAAGATTTACATACTTTTGGTAAACTGGCGCTGGAAATTTTTAAAGAAAAGACGTTGAGCGGTACGGGTGTAGATATATTTGTTACTCGTGCTGGCGCATCCTACACTAACTTTGAAAAAGCATTTGAACGTGAACTAAAAAATCCTTTAACTCCATTACTGGCACAAAAGGATGCTGAACGGGATGATGCTTTTTATGCTTTTCGTTCCTATGTTGAAGCCAGCTCGTTCCGTACCAGAGAAGGATGGAACGCTGCTGCTGCAAAAATTCTTGATGTTATACGCCGTCATGGCTGGCAAGCGCCTCACTTTGGTTACAAAGCCGAAACATCCGCCATTACCAGCATCATTGTAGAACTTCGTACCGGCTATACCATAGAACTTACCCTTTTGTCGGCTACCGAATTGCTGGATGAACTGGATACATCCGAAAAGGCATTCGAAACCATACAAAAAGAAATGCTTATACAACCGCAACCGGAAGGACTTACCATAGGAGGAACCCGTCCGGTGTTGGTTAACGATCTTAATTTATTGTTCAATATGGTGGGTTTGCAATGCGAAGCTACAAATAATCCGGAATTAATAGCCATTGAAAACAGCCTGAACGAACTTATAACCCTTACGTTAACGGCAGCCCGTGCCGCCGCTACCCGTAAAAACAACAAAACGGAGGAACCACCCGTAACGCCACAACCGTAAACCGGATAAAACCCTCAAGGTTTTTAAAACCTTGAGGGTTTCAATCCATTCAATCCATACAATCTTTACAATCCGCAAAACCATGCTAACCGGAATCCATTTTAACTACTACATGCTTTGCCACCGTGAACTTTGGCTTTTCGCCAACGGCATCACCATGGAACATACCTCCGACCTGGTGTATGAAGGCAAACTCATCCACGAAGAAAGCTATCCCCAACGCTCAGAACGCTACGAGGAGATAGAAATCGGAGGAATAAGGATTGACTATTACGACGCGAAAAATAAGGTTATTCATGAAGTGAAAAAATCGGATAAGGTGGATATTGCCCATGAGTGGCAGTTGAAATACTATATTTATGTACTTCGTCAAAACGGCATCGAAGGCGTAACCGGCATCCTCGAATACCCTAAACTGCGCAAAACCGATGAAATACTATTGAGTGAACGCGACATCGTTGAAATAGAAGAAATGACAAAAAAGATAGAAGAACTTATCTGTTCCGAACAATGTCCGCCACGGATAAAAATGGGAATTTGCAAAAACTGCTCCTACTTCGATTTTTGCTGGAGCGGAGAGTAGCTGCAGACTGTGCGGATTGTGCGGATTGTGCAGATTGAATGGATTGAGAACAGCTAATTCAAAAATTAATTGATTAAACCTCTATATAAAACAAATTATGGAAAGAAATCAGGGATGGCTTGCATTTAAAATCGAACTTAAAGAAAAGTATAAAAACTTTGCTTTGAATATAATAAAGCTTGTTGATATTTTACCCAAAACAACTTCTGCACGGGTTATTGGTAATCAGCTTGCAAAGTCTGGCACATCGGCTTACGCCAATTATCGTGCAGCATTGCGCGGACGTTCCAAAGCCGAATTTTACAGTAAGTTAAGCATCGTTGTGGAAGAAACCGATGAATCAGAAATGTGGCTTAACATTCTGATAGAATCCGGGATTTCAAACGATGAATTCACAAAAAATCTTTATTCAGAAAGCAACGAACTTATCAAAATCGTTTCTCATCTCCGTAAAACCATGTCCGACAAATAACCCTATAAGTCCGCACAATCCGCACAATCCGCACAATCCATTCAATCCTTACAATCCTTACAATCCGCAAACATGAAGAAAACCTACTACCTTTTCAATCCCGGCCGTCTCTCGCGCAAAGACCAAACCCTGAAATTTCAGCCCGTTGATGAAGAAGGCAACGAACTGCAACCCCGTTACCTTCCGGTAGAAAACGTGGATGATCTCTATGCCTTTGGTGCTTTGGATGCCAACAGTGCTCTATATAATTTCCTTGGCAAAAACGATATCGCCGTTCATTTCTTCGATTATTACGAAAACTACACCGGTTCCTTCATGCCACGCGATCAGTTGCTCGCCGGCAGAATGCTTATTTCGCAGGTAAAGCATCACACGGGAAAAACCAAACGTATCTGCATCGCCCGCAAATTTATCGAAGGGGCCGCATACAACATGGTGAAAAATCTGAAATATTATAATAACCGCGGAAAAGACATGTCGCCTTTCATCGAACCTATGGAGAAATATGCAGAGAATATCGCCTCCATTTCCGATGTGGACGAACTGATGGGAACCGAAGGGAACATCCGCAAAACGTATTATGATGCCTTTGATTTAATTCTTAACGATTTTTCGATGGATGGGCGCAGCAAACAACCTCCAAGAAACGAGGTGAACGCTTTGATTTCGTTCGGGAATATGATGTGCTATTCACAATGTCTGCGGGCTATACACCAAACGCAGCTCAATCCCACCATCAGCTACCTGCATACTCCCGGCGAACGCCGTTATTCGCTGGCGCTTGACATAGCCGAAATATTCAAACCCATCCTGGTGGACAGGGTTATTTTTAAGGTATTAAACAAACGCGAACTTCAGAAAGAAGACTTCGATATTCAGCTTAACCGTATTTTACTGAAAGAAAAAGGGAAAAAGAAATTCATCGAGTCGTTTGAAAACCGTTTAACTGAAACCATACAACACCGTGCATTAAAACGGGAAGTAAGCTACAAACATCTTATTAAACTCGAATGCTACAAACTCAGCAAGCATATATTGGAAATAGAAGAATACAAACCTTTTAAAATGTGGTGGTAAGAAAACTGCGGATTGTACGGATTATGCGGATTGAATAGATTGTTCTGATTAAAAAGATTTGACTGCCTACGCAATCCATACTATCTGCACACTCCTTACAATCCGTACAATCCATTCAATCTTTAGATTATGTATATAATATTAGTTTACGACGTAGGTGAAAAGCGTGTTGGAAAAATGCTTAAATTGTGCCGCCAATACCTGAACTGGATACAGAATTCCGTTTTTGAAGGCGAAATAACCGAAGTAAAGTTAAAAGAATTAAAATTCCGGGCGCAAGCGATAATGGATACAGAAACAGACAGTTTAATAATGTTTAAAACCCGGCAGGAGAAATGGTTAGAAAAAGAAATTGTAGGTTGTGAGCGATCGTCGCTCGATAGATTTCTGTAGCGAAAATTGTCGAAACATAATTCCTTTTATCTTCAGGAATGGATACAAAAGGAATTTCAAGGAAAAATATTCTTTGACCTATTGAAAAACAAAATGTTCCGATTTATGTCGAAGGTCGGTAATTTTTTTATCATTACAGTTCGACTACTTTTATGTTGATTTTTTTATTAATTTTGCACAAAATAAAAGCTGGGAATCAGCTTTTTATTTTAGTCGTTTCGACGGCCTTAATTCGCACCATATTGGAATTGAAACATCTTTCGAAACTGGAAAAAACCTGGATGGGTTATCTCCCTTAATTCGCACCATATTGGAATTGAAACTTCCCAAAATATTCATTTACTGCCTTCTTTACTCCAACCCCTTAATTCGCACCATATTGGAATTGAAACCTCAGTTTCAGTTTCACCATCTTCTAACCAGTTGATTGCCTTAATTCGCACCATATTGGAATTGAAACGTAAACCACCACGCATTTGCCAATCCTTGTACTAATTGCCTTAATTCGCACCATATTGGAATTGAAACATTTATCATCAAGTTCACGGTATGTTTCTTCAATTGCCGCCTTAATTCGCACCATATTGGAATTGAAACATAGCCTGTTGCTCAATCATTCCGAGTTCGTCAATGGTTCCTTAATTCGCACCATATTGGAATTGAAACTTGCAATTTGTATTGCTTTCTCTTTAGAAATTGTATAACCTTAATTCGCACCATATTGGAATTGAAACATAAGTTTTCTATTTGATTCATTTTCTTTTTCTAACCTTAATTCGCACCATATTGGAATTGAAACATCATTTCAGTTAAACCATATTCGATAGCCTGTTGCTCCCTTAATTCGCACCATATTGGAATTGAAACGTAATATAATGGGTTTAATTCTGATTTGAAAAATGTTTTCCTTAATTCGCACCATATTGGAATTGAAACATTAATTCCTTTTCCGATAATTGGTTGAGCAATATTGCCCTTAATTCGCACCATATTGGAATTGAAACTTAAATGACTTCCCATTTTTATCCATATAATCAAATTCCCTTAATTCGCACCATATTGGAATTGAAACGTACGACCTTATTACCGTTGACATTGCCGAACGCTTGGCCTTAATTCGCACCATATTGGAATTGAAACATAGTTCTATTGAATTCTTGTATAGCCTATTTGCTATTTCCTTAATTCGCACCATATTGGAATTGAAACAAAAATGACGGACTTCATATTGATGATTTTAAAGACTGCCTTAATTCGCACCATATTGGAATTGAAACTTCAAAGTTGGAAGCTTGGATGTGATGATGTATTTTGTCCTTAATTCGCACCATATTGGAATTGAAACATAGCTGTACGCCCCCAACTCTCGTAAGCGGAGGGCATCCTTAATTCGCACCATATTGGAATTGAAACATATATATTCTTGATTCATTTGTATATCCATTTTCCTTCCTTAATTCGCACCATATTGGAATTGAAACATCCCGGCAAGCTGTGCGATTTCGGGTAATATTTTATCCTTAATTCGCACCATATTGGAATTGAAACATATAAAGTCCGTCATTTTTGGCAAGAATGTATCCATCACCTTAATTCGCACCATATTGGAATTGAAACGCAAATGCCCGACGTTGTGATGCTGAAGGTTTCCACTTCCTTAATTCGCACCATATTGGAATTGAAACATGGCTTTGCAAAAGTTTCCCAGGAAGGAAAAGTGAAACCTTAATTCGCACCATATTGGAATTGAAACAGAAATAAAACCACTCTTTATGGAATTTTACAAAAAGACCTTAATTCGCACCATATTGGAATTGAAACATGGTACGGATAGCGCCTAATGACAAAATAGCTTCCCTTAATTCGCACCATATTGGAATTGAAACTTACTAAGCATGTCTGAAGGATTTAATGCAGCGAAAATCCTTAATTCGCACCATATTGGAATTGAAACATTTGTTAGTCCTTTTAATTTTCAGCAGGTATAGTGAACCTTAATTCGCACCATATTGGAATTGAAACGCAATAGATTGAATCTCTTCTACTTTTTCAATTATTTCACCTTAATTCGCACCATATTGGAATTGAAACGTCTTCGGGCCATTCTACCACTTCCCACTTTAATACGCCCTTAATTCGCACCATATTGGAATTGAAACATCCAGGCAGCCAGTTTTTTTCTATTAACTTTCGGACCTTAATTCGCACCATATTGGAATTGAAACATCCAGGCAGCCAGTTTTTTTCTATTAACTTTCGGAAGCCTTAATTCGCACCATATTGGAATTGAAACTTAAGTTCTTTTTTAGAATATTGCTTAGGTTCTTCAGTCCTTAATTCGCACCATATTGGAATTGAAACCCCTGTTTTATTTCAATTTTCCTGATACGTGTAGACCTTAATTCGCACCATATTGGAATTGAAACATATATGTTAAACCAACCTCAAAAAAATAAAATGGATACCTTAATTCGCACCATATTGGAATTGAAACGTGGGTTGGTGGTAAATTGTCCTGTAATTACCGCCGTGCCTTAATTCGCACCATATTGGAATTGAAACATAAGAAGAAATTTTGAAAGTAAAAAACATCCATATCGCCTTAATTCGCACCATATTGGAATTGAAACATATTATCAACGACACTATTACCGCTAAATTTCAAAGCCCTTAATTCGCACCATATTGGAATTGAAACTTAAAATCCCTGCTAAATTTTAAGAATTTTAAAATTGTCCTTAATTCGCACCATATTGGAATTGAAACATGTTTCCCTTTATTGCATCATCAAGCAATTGATTTAACCTTAATTCGCACCATATTGGAATTGAAACATATGAGTTTGCGTTAATGCGGTGCCGCATGTGGCCTTAATTCGCACCATATTGGAATTGAAACTTCAATTTGACGATATTTTTCCATCCATACATCGTCGTCCTTAATTCGCACCATATTGGAATTGAAACGACTCAAGTAACTGACAGCTCGATTATAACGACAATTCCTTAATTCGCACCATATTGGAATTGAAACGTAATGTCGCTCAGATTGTTGCTCTTTAGCAGGTAGTTCCTTAATTCGCACCATATTGGAATTGAAACATTCAAAAGTCGGTGGAAGATCATTCAAAACGGCTAAACCTTAATTCGCACCATATTGGAATTGAAACTTCTGTTGTTGTTCGTGCCCCCGGCAGAAAAGAAGTTTCCTTAATTCGCACCATATTGGAATTGAAACATACAAGTTTAAGAAACAATACATTAACGTGCCTGTGGCCTTAATTCGCACCATATTGGAATTGAAACAAATGCCCAGCTCTTGTCTTCCGAAAAAGCCAAATCATCCTTAATTCGCACCATATTGGAATTGAAACTTATAAAAAACGATGAAATCACCCTGAATGACGGTAAACCTTAATTCGCACCATATTGGAATTGAAACATTTGAACTGCAACAACAAATCAACAATGATTATCTCGACCTTAATTCGCACCATATTGGAATTGAAACGTCTTTTATGACTTTGCTCATCAGAATTGCTTATAATTCCTTAATTCGCACCATATTGGAATTGAAACATGGCTTCTTGTTTGTTGGCTGCCTGAATCGGCTCATACCTTAATTCGCACCATATTGGAATTGAAACATGCAAAAATCGAAACGCTTAATCAGGAAAAAACCCAGCCTTAATTCGCACCATATTGGAATTGAAACGCCTTGCTTCAGCAAATGAAGATGATTACCGCCAGCCTTAATTCGCACCATATTGGAATTGAAACCTCTTTTTCTGATGATTACGTTTTAGATTTTGCATACTCCTTAATTCGCACCATATTGGAATTGAAACATGCTTACTTGCGGAAATTTTTCTTTTAGTTTCATTACCTTAATTCGCACCATATTGGAATTGAAACAAATTATCCTGTATGGTTTGATTAGAACCATTTATGTACCTTAATTCGCACCATATTGGAATTGAAACTCCCAATCTCCTGTTGCCCATGTACTTGAACCAATATCACCTTAATTCGCACCATATTGGAATTGAAACATGGGGAACGCGGTAAGGATCATACAATATTCAGTATTACCTTAATTCGCACCATATTGGAATTGAAACATCATAGCATGACGCGCCTGCTTTTCATGATCGAGATCCTTAATTCGCACCATATTGGAATTGAAACAACAAACGGCTTGATGGGATATTTAGAAGAAAATTGCACCTTAATTCGCACCATATTGGAATTGAAACGTTTTTGCAACCTCCGGGGTTCTGAAATTATTCTGCCTCCTTAATTCGCACCATATTGGAATTGAAACGTCGGACGATCAATGTCTTTTAAAGGGTTTATTACTTCACCTTAATTCGCACCATATTGGAATTGAAACACCGAAATACTATATCCTCCGTATTCATCTGCTTTACCTTAATTCGCACCATATTGGAATTGAAACATATCAGGTTGAAGTGGAAAATTGGCATCTCGAATTTTCCTTAATTCGCACCATATTGGAATTGAAACGTGATAAACTGCTAGATGAAAGTGAAGACCTAAATCCAACCTTAATTCGCACCATATTGGAATTGAAACTTTGTAATTCGTTTTCGCATTACAAAAGTAAAATATTTCCTTAATTCGCACCATATTGGAATTGAAACTTCGTTATATTTATTAAGTTATACTAATTTGATACCTTAATTCGCACCATATTGGAATTGAAACGAAATACGCAAAGCGGCCATGATGGCCGCTTTGGCCTTAATTCGCACCATATTGGAATTGAAACATTTGTTTTCTTAAAAAGGTAATTTCTTCTTTTAAAGACCTTAATTCGCACCATATTGGAATTGAAACGCAGCATTCATAATAAGTTTATTTGCAGCTTGTTCAGCCCTTAATTCGCACCATATTGGAATTGAAACATTGTATACCCGCGGTAATGTCCCTGATCGGCATTGAACCTTAATTCGCACCATATTGGAATTGAAACTTCCTTCAGTGGTAAAGTCTCTAAAAATATTGTCATATCCTTAATTCGCACCATATTGGAATTGAAACATAATAATAGGAATTTCCATAATTGAAGGCAAATTACACCTTAATTCGCACCATATTGGAATTGAAACGTAATACGTTTCGCCACTATCTGAAATAGATTTGCCATCCTTAATTCGCACCATATTGGAATTGAAACGGGGTCATGTATCCTTTAAAGAAAGTTTTTTGGGATTTCCTTAATTCGCACCATATTGGAATTGAAACATGAGTAAATTTCATAAGGCTCTTCTTGGTAAGTTCCTTCCTTAATTCGCACCATATTGGAATTGAAACTCTGTAAAATCGTCGTACAACCTGCGGCCAAATTTGGCCTTAATTCGCACCATATTGGAATTGAAACGTACGAAGAATCATCAAGACGGTAGATGGTAATTCGAACCTTAATTCGCACCATATTGGAATTGAAACTTGCTAAAAAAGCTTCTGATGGTTTCTATATTAATCCCTTAATTCGCACCATATTGGAATTGAAACATAAAATTTAAGAGCTTTACCCGGTTTCCTCCCATGATCCTTAATTCGCACCATATTGGAATTGAAACGCATTCAGAGCTACCATTAGGTAATCCCCAATGGCACCTTAATTCGCACCATATTGGAATTGAAACATTGAAAAACTGGATAGCTTTTCAACTGCAATTCGTCTCCTTAATTCGCACCATATTGGAATTGAAACATTTGTTTCAGTTGATACTCTGTTAACGGAGGTTCACACCTTAATTCGCACCATATTGGAATTGAAACACCAGTTTGCCGGTAAATTCAACCGAAAGTCCCGGGAACCTTAATTCGCACCATATTGGAATTGAAACCGAAATAAGGATTGACTGTACGGAAAAGGAGATCGACCTTAATTCGCACCATATTGGAATTGAAACGCGTAAGTATCGAAGGAGTGCCGTTCAACATAAAATGCCTTAATTCGCACCATATTGGAATTGAAACATCGAAAAAGCTAAAAATGTAATGCAAGACAAACGAAACCTTAATTCGCACCATATTGGAATTGAAACCCTTTAAGGAACAGGCTTCTCCGGAGGATTTGTCTGCCCCTTAATTCGCACCATATTGGAATTGAAACATATCATGGCTAAGGCAATGATTATTGTCTTCATAACCCCTTAATTCGCACCATATTGGAATTGAAACATGCAAACAATTGTAAATTCCTTACTATTGCCATGCAGCCTTAATTCGCACCATATTGGAATTGAAACATATCAACCGGCTGAATCGGTTCTGAATTATGAAATCCTTAATTCGCACCATATTGGAATTGAAACTTGTATATCCATCCACGTCTTCGGTAGCAAGGGTAATCCTTAATTCGCACCATATTGGAATTGAAACGTCATCAAAATCAATGTGCCGGATTTGCAGAAAACCCTTAATTCGCACCATATTGGAATTGAAACATATGATGGGCATGTTCAAAAACAGCTTCATTTCCCCCTTAATTCGCACCATATTGGAATTGAAACTCATCATTTTCTGTGCGATATATTTCAATAGAACCCTCTATCCTTAATTCGCACCATATTGGAATTGAAACACAATACCACAAATGATATAAAAACGGTTTTTGCCGATCCTTAATTCGCACCATATTGGAATTGAAACATTCAGGCTATGGAGCAGGGGCTTTGCAAAATCTATTCCCTTAATTCGCACCATATTGGAATTGAAACCTGATATATAGCACATTACACAAATACAATATTATTATCCTTAATTCGCACCATATTGGAATTGAAACCGCTGATTTTCTGATATTTCGCACAGAGAAATTGTTCGCCTTAATTCGCACCATATTGGAATTGAAACGGAGCATAAAGCTTCTTGTGATATGCAGCAACTTGCCCCTTAATTCGCACCATATTGGAATTGAAACAGCAACAAACCGATACAGAAATTAAATCAATAATTATAACCTTAATTCGCACCATATTGGAATTGAAACGTTCTACCTGGTAACCGTAGGATTCCAATTCCTTTTTTACCTTAATTCGCACCATATTGGAATTGAAACATAGAAGAAGAGTGATCTATTACAAGTATTAATCCTTCCCTTAATTCGCACCATATTGGAATTGAAACTTATTCAGATGCAATGTCGAACTCCCAGAACCAAATTGTCCTTAATTCGCACCATATTGGAATTGAAACGGAGTAATGGATATAAACCTTTTGACGATTACATCAACCTTAATTCGCACCATATTGGAATTGAAACATACAATCCATCAGGTTCTTGCCTTTCAGCCATTCTTTTCCTTAATTCGCACCATATTGGAATTGAAACATTCATCTAATGATGCAAGTAAAGGCGGTACACTTTTCCTTAATTCGCACCATATTGGAATTGAAACGGATTATATTTCCTGTCTTCACCATAAAGAATTGGGTTACCTTAATTCGCACCATATTGGAATTGAAACAACACGAAATCCTGTGGATTAATTACGAATTATCCAGGCCTTAATTCGCACCATATTGGAATTGAAACATTTTATCATTCGTTATTTTAAATGATCCGTTTTTGAACCTTAATTCGCACCATATTGGAATTGAAACTTTAATTCAATGTCATTCATTTTCCATTTCTTCAAATTCCTTAATTCGCACCATATTGGAATTGAAACGTAAAAAATACTCGCTTTTTTCTTAATCAACACCTATCCCTTAATTCGCACCATATTGGAATTGAAACAACGTATAAAATTCTGAACGAAACCTATCAGAATAATCCCTTAATTCGCACCATATTGGAATTGAAACAAGGTAATTCGGTCAGAAACGGAGCGTTCAATTTTAACCCTTAATTCGCACCATATTGGAATTGAAACGTAATTATACTCTCACGTTCAGCGACTGCCTCTTTTTTCCTTAATTCGCACCATATTGGAATTGAAACTTTGCAACAGGTTCTTGTCCTTGTTCTAACTCATTAATCCTTAATTCGCACCATATTGGAATTGAAACCAATCAAATCTGAACAGATATAACCCCTACGTCAATATCCTTAATTCGCACCATATTGGAATTGAAACTTCATATTATTTCTTTCATATGAGTGCTTATCTTCAGGCCTTAATTCGCACCATATTGGAATTGAAACAAAGTAAAACACATTTAATTTGCACCAACGCCCGCTTTCCTTAATTCGCACCATATTGGAATTGAAACATTTTAACGCTTCTGTCAAAATTAAAGAAGGTAAAATTCCTTAATTCGCACCATATTGGAATTGAAACGATAAAGTAGCTGAGATAAAACCTGTATTTGCCTTTATCCTTAATTCGCACCATATTGGAATTGAAACATAGCTTCTACTTCAGCTAAAAATGACTTAAACCGCCTTAATTCGCACCATATTGGAATTGAAACGTTTCTGCCGCTTGATGGCCTGCTGTATTACCATTTAGCCTTAATTCGCACCATATTGGAATTGAAACGTATTATATTCCTTATCCAGAAATTCCCGTATTTCCTTAATTCGCACCATATTGGAATTGAAACATGGAATATTAGCATATGATAAACGAGCTGATGAACCTTAATTCGCACCATATTGGAATTGAAACATTCAATATCCTGCCGGTAGCCTGGATCATATCAGCACCTTAATTCGCACCATATTGGAATTGAAACGTAATTCATAGTTTGAACTGATCAGCATCTTGCCTGAACCTTAATTCGCACCATATTGGAATTGAAACATATTATCTTGGATTAAGGCCTGGACAGGAACTTAGATCCTTAATTCGCACCATATTGGAATTGAAACATAATTTCGAATGCACCTACTGGCATATTTCCAACTAACCTTAATTCGCACCATATTGGAATTGAAACGTTTTTATAGGCATCCGTTTCTTTCCATTTTGCAAACGCCTTAATTCGCACCATATTGGAATTGAAACATAGAACCCTCTATTCCTGCTGGTAATTTGGGTTTTTTCCTTAATTCGCACCATATTGGAATTGAAACAGGTATCCGCCACAGGAATATTCACTGCAACGGATTTTCCTTAATTCGCACCATATTGGAATTGAAACTTCTTGTTTCTCACGCAGACGGAAAACAACCTGAACCTTAATTCGCACCATATTGGAATTGAAACATTTCGCCTAAAATAGATACATTATAACAATTTTCATGGCCTTAATTCGCACCATATTGGAATTGAAACGTCGTACAAACCCAGGCCGTGTCGGCATAAGTCGTTCCCCTTAATTCGCACCATATTGGAATTGAAACATTTCAGAAAAATCTTCTTTATTTATAATTAATTCTAACCTTAATTCGCACCATATTGGAATTGAAACATATCCATTTCGGATATTTCCTTTATTGCATCTTCTAACCTTAATTCGCACCATATTGGAATTGAAACTTTAGGGCATAAAAATATTGGAAGTACTGACCATTATGTCCTTAATTCGCACCATATTGGAATTGAAACGTATATTTGTTTAATCGTTCAGAAATTAAAGCAGATAGCCTTAATTCGCACCATATTGGAATTGAAACCTCTTCTGCAAATGGTTACGTTTTAGATTGCGCATACTCCTTAATTCGCACCATATTGGAATTGAAACATCCGCAAGTTTTACTGTCCCAACCTGGGTCGGCACCCTTAATTCGCACCATATTGGAATTGAAACGTATTTTCAATACCAAAAACTAAATAAATAACTGACAACCTTAATTCGCACCATATTGGAATTGAAACCAGGTTACATTAAAACTAAAATATTCCGCCATATTCCTTAATTCGCACCATATTGGAATTGAAACACACGAAAAACTACGAACAAAATGGAACAGGATTATACCTTAATTCGCACCATATTGGAATTGAAACTTTTTACCAATTGGGATTTCTTTCAGATTGTTAAAATACCTTAATTCGCACCATATTGGAATTGAAACATTCTTTGGGGTACAGGAAGAAATTTCTGTGATTTACAGCCTTAATTCGCACCATATTGGAATTGAAACATATTAAGAAATTATTATTATCATGAAGACTACTGGCCTTAATTCGCACCATATTGGAATTGAAACTTTTTGACCATTGCTGTTTCAGGACTGATTCCTTTGCACCTTAATTCGCACCATATTGGAATTGAAACTTTTAATAGTTCTTCATATTTATACACCTAACAAACCTTAATTCGCACCATATTGGAATTGAAACGTTGACGATAGAATTCAAAATCAAAAACAATAATAATACCTTAATTCGCACCATATTGGAATTGAAACTTCCGTAATCAGATGGTTGAGCTATTGAAGCGAGATCCCCTTAATTCGCACCATATTGGAATTGAAACATAATAATCAATTAGAGTATAATGAATTTTCAAAACGGCCTTAATTCGCACCATATTGGAATTGAAACATGGAGAATCCAGTTTTTTCAGCAATTTCATCCACCCCTTAATTCGCACCATATTGGAATTGAAACAGAATTCGGCTATCCCGAATTCTTTATAAACAGTACATCCTTAATTCGCACCATATTGGAATTGAAACTTTTTTGCCCTTTCTATTTCTTCTTTAGAGAAATTATCCCTTAATTCGCACCATATTGGAATTGAAACCTGAAAATAGGTTGCTTCCTGGCCTTATTGAGAACCTTAATTCGCACCATATTGGAATTGAAACGTATTACCGAAGCTGAAATTACTGCCATAAAACAAAACCTTAATTCGCACCATATTGGAATTGAAACATAATAAATACGGCAGTGGCAATTACAAGTGCATTAAACCTTAATTCGCACCATATTGGAATTGAAACTTTGCAACAAGTTCTTGTTCTAACTCATTAATCCTGTCCCTTAATTCGCACCATATTGGAATTGAAACAGTGCAATTACCACATCTTCTGGCGGTAAGTCTTGAATCCTTAATTCGCACCATATTGGAATTGAAACATAATGAGTTTACCGATCCTGATGATGAAGGCACTGGCGCCTTAATTCGCACCATATTGGAATTGAAACTTCATAAATTCTGCCGGATCTCGCTTCAATAGCTCAACCTTAATTCGCACCATATTGGAATTGAAACAATATATATATATTTGAAGGAGAGGAGGTTAATTCTCCTCCTTAATTCGCACCATATTGGAATTGAAACACCTTTATGTAGTTATTTGGTATTTCCGAATTACTCATCCTTAATTCGCACCATATTGGAATTGAAACTTCGGTAACCATATTTTTCCGGCATTTCCCCATGCCCCTTAATTCGCACCATATTGGAATTGAAACGTTTTTTTACATCTCTATGTATCTTCTTCTCAGTATCCTTAATTCGCACCATATTGGAATTGAAACCCGAATTTTCAATTTTTAAACTGTTAATCAGATTAATATCCTTAATTCGCACCATATTGGAATTGAAACTTTATCTGTTCTATTAAAAAAACTTCACTACCTATGTAGCCTTAATTCGCACCATATTGGAATTGAAACTTGTTTTCATTGTCGTTCTATTTTAATTATTATTTTTGCCTTAATTCGCACCATATTGGAATTGAAACATTTATGGTTTTATGAAAACGAAATTGGAGACGACCTTAATTCGCACCATATTGGAATTGAAACAAAGAAGCTTTGCATTCTATTTGAATTTGGTTTGGCCTTAATTCGCACCATATTGGAATTGAAACTTCGGAAGCCACAATTTACCCATATCTGCCCAAGCCCACCTTAATTCGCACCATATTGGAATTGAAACATGATATCATTAAAGAAAATCTTAATATGCCCGTACTGCCCTTAATTCGCACCATATTGGAATTGAAACATACCGGAAATTTGAGCATGAAATGTTTGCTCTTTAATCCTTAATTCGCACCATATTGGAATTGAAACATTTTGAAGCCACCGTGCTCCCCGGGGTATCCCATTTCCCTTAATTCGCACCATATTGGAATTGAAACATACATCGTAATGTTAGTAATTGACCTTGCCTTATACCACCTTAATTCGCACCATATTGGAATTGAAACATGGTTTGCCTTCTTTGTTGATTACCCATATATCGTCAACCTTAATTCGCACCATATTGGAATTGAAACATGGCTTTGTATAAGTTTCCCAGGAGGGAAAAGTGAAACCTTAATTCGCACCATATTGGAATTGAAACGCCGGATAGTGTTGCCGGGGCAAATGGTGTCCATGCTTCCTTAATTCGCACCATATTGGAATTGAAACTTATTAGTACCGAATAATTACACACTTGATTATAAAACCTTAATTCGCACCATATTGGAATTGAAACGCGATTGGGTACGCGATACCTTTACCGACCACGCCAGCCCTTAATTCGCACCATATTGGAATTGAAACATTTGTTCTTTTATAACATCTCCCCTTTTTTCTCGATACCTTAATTCGCACCATATTGGAATTGAAACATTGTAACTTTGTTAAGTATTTCACTTAGTTTTAATTTTCCTTAATTCGCACCATATTGGAATTGAAACCTCTTTGCTTTAGTTATGATTCTTATCGCTTACGGTACCTTAATTCGCACCATATTGGAATTGAAACGATATAAGTTCTATTGCTATATATCTGAGGTTGTTGCCCCTTAATTCGCACCATATTGGAATTGAAACTGATATTGAAATACACTATCTCATTGAAGGGAGGTTGGCCTTAATTCGCACCATATTGGAATTGAAACATTGTTCGTCTTTCTACTTTTGCATTTTCATCAGTCCTTAATTCGCACCATATTGGAATTGAAACTTGAATGGCATAAATACGGAGATGATTATTATGATAACCTTAATTCGCACCATATTGGAATTGAAACATTACCCATAATGGCGGGGAGCGCAACGGGATAACTACCCTTAATTCGCACCATATTGGAATTGAAACACCCAAAAAATTATGCTCCTTTCACGCTTGAGTATGAACCTTAATTCGCACCATATTGGAATTGAAACGGTTCAAGTTCCATATCACCTTTCCAGATTGCACCTTCCCTTAATTCGCACCATATTGGAATTGAAACATCGTTCCATCCCGCTTATCCAGGACATGGCTACGGCGCCTTAATTCGCACCATATTGGAATTGAAACATGGCAACCCAATAACAATAACAACGGTACGGCAGACCTTAATTCGCACCATATTGGAATTGAAACTTACGATCCTGGTTTAATAATCGGGTAATCATTACTAACCTTAATTCGCACCATATTGGAATTGAAACTTTAATAAATAAAGTTTTACCCGATCTGGAAAATATATCCTTAATTCGCACCATATTGGAATTGAAACATAGCAAAAAAAGCGAGTTCCTTTTCACCAGGTAATGGCCTTAATTCGCACCATATTGGAATTGAAACTTTTTTGTCTCCATTCTATTTGTTTTTCGTTTAAACCTTAATTCGCACCATATTGGAATTGAAACGGCTTTGAAACATTATTAGGAACTGGAATAAAGTATTCCCTTAATTCGCACCATATTGGAATTGAAACAGCATTGTAAGCAATGCCAGATCAGCATCAAAGTAAGCCCTTAATTCGCACCATATTGGAATTGAAACATTTTTTTCAAAACAGCGCTCCAACTGCCAAATTTTTGCCCTTAATTCGCACCATATTGGAATTGAAACGAGGAGTTTTGAAGAGCAATTTGCAAGTTTTTTTGCTCCTTAATTCGCACCATATTGGAATTGAAACATCTGTAAAGAAACCAAACACCTGATTCCTGAGCGTTTCCTTAATTCGCACCATATTGGAATTGAAACGTTTTTTTTCCTGTCCAATTGCAAGCGATGAGAAACCTTAATTCGCACCATATTGGAATTGAAACGGGAAAAGCTGACGAGATGATTGTTGCAACAATTGGAGTCCTTAATTCGCACCATATTGGAATTGAAACGACATTAAAGGCAATACATGCTTTAGCACCAGGATCCTTAATTCGCACCATATTGGAATTGAAACATCGTTACTGGAGAATTACCGATTTTGGCAATCAGGCCTTAATTCGCACCATATTGGAATTGAAACATAACAAAGCGATTTCACACCTTATTGATAAAGATATCCTTAATTCGCACCATATTGGAATTGAAACGTAAAGGCCACAGAAGCAATGCAGGAATTATTGCATGACCTTAATTCGCACCATATTGGAATTGAAACATGTAACAATTGCCCAGTTCCCTGACACGGATAAATACCCTTAATTCGCACCATATTGGAATTGAAACAGAATTGCAAGAATTTGATCATGCGCTTTCGCCTTTTCGCCTTAATTCGCACCATATTGGAATTGAAACGTTCGTAAGGAATGGGAGGGATGAAAAATCCTGACCTTAATTCGCACCATATTGGAATTGAAACATGAAAATTTGCTGATGTTCTCTGTGTTTGGCTAAGTTCCTTAATTCGCACCATATTGGAATTGAAACACAGCAGCACCTTAGCCAGGCTTTTGAATGGCGGGGTTCCTTAATTCGCACCATATTGGAATTGAAACTGCTGCTAAATCGGGTCCGGCTGCTACCGAAACCATCCTTAATTCGCACCATATTGGAATTGAAACGCCTATTCTCGATCTGATTGATAAATCTCAAAGAACCTTAATTCGCACCATATTGGAATTGAAACTTCTTTCTATCATACGATTTCAAAATCATTGGCTTATCACCTTAATTCGCACCATATTGGAATTGAAACATAAATAGAGGAATTGATCAGAGCAATATCGAAAATATCCTTAATTCGCACCATATTGGAATTGAAACGTAATTACAAATTTTGTAATTTTTGTAATTTTCAATTTCCTTAATTCGCACCATATTGGAATTGAAACGTAAATTACTTGAATCAGGTTGTACAATAATTGAGGTGCCTTAATTCGCACCATATTGGAATTGAAACAATTTGCAAGAAAAAATGGCGAAATCAAAAATTTATTGCCTTAATTCGCACCATATTGGAATTGAAACAGGGTACAGATATAGTTTTAAGTACAGATATACCTGAACCTTAATTCGCACCATATTGGAATTGAAACAAAATAAAATAATATGAGTTTTCTACAAATATTCTTAGCCTTAATTCGCACCATATTGGAATTGAAACATGGCAACCCAATAACAATAACAACGGTACGGCAAATCCTTAATTCGCACCATATTGGAATTGAAACTTGGTCATTATATGAACTCCAAGAAACAAATATTATCCTTAATTCGCACCATATTGGAATTGAAACGTAATAAATATTTTTTCTTCTCTTTCTTTCAACTGGTCCTTAATTCGCACCATATTGGAATTGAAACATCAGTTTTTTGCAGTATTAATTGAAAACGGACGTATCCTTAATTCGCACCATATTGGAATTGAAACATGCCGAATACGATCCTGATCGGCGTGGCTTTGTCGCCTTAATTCGCACCATATTGGAATTGAAACGGACCAGGTAAACGGCATGAAGGCGATAGATTTTGTGACCTTAATTCGCACCATATTGGAATTGAAACATTTTATCTGATTTCATGGTTGCTAAAATGGAGGGTTACCTTAATTCGCACCATATTGGAATTGAAACTTTGAAAATAGACTTGCATTCTATTTAATACAAAAAATCCTTAATTCGCACCATATTGGAATTGAAACAGAAAAGAAAAGAAAAGATGGTTAAAAAACGAAATGTCCCTTAATTCGCACCATATTGGAATTGAAACATAGAATATAGACTAATATGCTTTAAAGCATTTTTTACACCTTAATTCGCACCATATTGGAATTGAAACAGGTTGATGATCTTCATGAATTTGCAGATTTTTCCTCCTTAATTCGCACCATATTGGAATTGAAACGCCTTTTGTTCCGGAGTAAGGATTTTATTTGCAACCTTAATTCGCACCATATTGGAATTGAAACACGGGAAGAAAAGTTGCCTTTGTGTCATTCCCGGGAGTCCTTAATTCGCACCATATTGGAATTGAAACAATTTTTCTCTGAATTCCGGCATGGTTTTCGACCAATCCCTTAATTCGCACCATATTGGAATTGAAACAACCCAGCATACTTGAGAAACACACCGGTTAAATAGTTCCTTAATTCGCACCATATTGGAATTGAAACGTAAGAGACAAGTATCGTAAAAGCATGCAGTCGTAGGACCTTAATTCGCACCATATTGGAATTGAAACGTACGAGGGGTTGCCTTTCCTCTTTGTCCCAGGTTACGCCTTAATTCGCACCATATTGGAATTGAAACTTAACGTACCAGTAAGGTTCTGTTCGTTTTATGATTGCCCTTAATTCGCACCATATTGGAATTGAAACATTCCAGTTACTTGTGTAGCTGTTGTTCATATTATTTCCTTAATTCGCACCATATTGGAATTGAAACTTTAGTGCCTGTGATGCTTCATCGCACCCTGTGGCACCTTAATTCGCACCATATTGGAATTGAAACATAAATAACAGGGCATCGTAATATGGTAATGTCTCTTTCCCTTAATTCGCACCATATTGGAATTGAAACATCAAAATTATTTAGAAGTAATATAAATTATTGTTTTTTCCTTAATTCGCACCATATTGGAATTGAAACATATATAATAATATACAGCACAAACAATAACTGTTGCTCCTTAATTCGCACCATATTGGAATTGAAACATGCAACAGAACGAAGGGTATTGCTGGTGATACGCTAACCTTAATTCGCACCATATTGGAATTGAAACTTTTTCAAAAAATGGTTTCCTAAGGTGTAATGATACAACCTTAATTCGCACCATATTGGAATTGAAACTTGGTTAGTCAACTGAAAGTTGCCTTCCCGGGACTTTCCCTTAATTCGCACCATATTGGAATTGAAACTTGTTAATTCGTTTGGTAGCGGGTGAGGGAGTCGAACCCCCTTAATTCGCACCATATTGGAATTGAAACCCTGGTCCTGATTGCCAAAATCGGTAATTCTCCAGTAACCTTAATTCGCACCATATTGGAATTGAAACAGGGTAGGTTCATAAGAAGTTTCTCCAGGCTCTACACCCTTAATTCGCACCATATTGGAATTGAAACTTCACAAACCAATACGGTTCCGTTCTCTTTATGATTGCCCTTAATTCGCACCATATTGGAATTGAAACGGTTTTTCCTGTTCGAGTTTTTTCAAACCTTCGATATCCCCTTAATTCGCACCATATTGGAATTGAAACATCTGTGCAATGCATTAGCTTCCTGTTTTGCAAACCATCCTTAATTCGCACCATATTGGAATTGAAACTTTTTACTTTAAAATTGTTCATTATATCTTTATTTTCACCTTAATTCGCACCATATTGGAATTGAAACATTGATGCACTCTGAGGGTCTGACAGGCGAAACTCTCTCCTTAATTCGCACCATATTGGAATTGAAACTTTGCATTAATGGAGTCGCCACACATCACCCTATGCCCTTAATTCGCACCATATTGGAATTGAAACAATCTTGACAGCGTATCAGTACCAATATCATATTTTTTCCTTAATTCGCACCATATTGGAATTGAAACTTTAACATTACCCCAACACGTCGAAGATTAGTAATACCCCTTAATTCGCACCATATTGGAATTGAAACATATCTACAAGCCAGTTATTGAAGCTGATGAATACAGCCTTAATTCGCACCATATTGGAATTGAAACGTTAGTTAAAGAATTTACTGATAAAACCCGGTCGGACCTTAATTCGCACCATATTGGAATTGAAACTCAGAAAGAAACATGGCCGTTTTTGCATTATTGATATTCCTTAATTCGCACCATATTGGAATTGAAACTTGTTTCAATCCCAACGGTACCATCTTTTAAATTGGTATCCTTAATTCGCACCATATTGGAATTGAAACATGATTGACTTCCTTATGCTTAATAATTCACTTTGCACCCTTAATTCGCACCATATTGGAATTGAAACTCATAACGTTTCATTTTTATATGTCCACGTTTGCGCAGCCTTAATTCGCACCATATTGGAATTGAAACAAGGCATGTTCGCAATCCTTGTAGAAAAATTTTTGCGGCCTTAATTCGCACCATATTGGAATTGAAACGGCAGAATTTGAAAAACGTCTTCAGGAAGCCGGTATTACCCTTAATTCGCACCATATTGGAATTGAAACTTATCTGACTGGTTATTGTTTTTATCCATTATCTATTCCCTTAATTCGCACCATATTGGAATTGAAACTTAACAACCTCCCTGAAAGCTTTACAATTCATCGAGGCCCTTAATTCGCACCATATTGGAATTGAAACATACAGATGGAAAGCTTTGCGGTGGTTTTATCGGCAGTCCTTAATTCGCACCATATTGGAATTGAAACATAATATATGAACGAAACTGCCGATTTCTGTAACATGACCTTAATTCGCACCATATTGGAATTGAAACTACTGAGCCGATTGAAAGGATTTGTAAAAATTGTTCGTCCTTAATTCGCACCATATTGGAATTGAAACACATTATAACCCTGACATTAAATACATTATTCTTTAGTCCTTAATTCGCACCATATTGGAATTGAAACGGCGTAATAAAGTTCGCTAAAGATGTAGTTTTCAGCGTCCTTAATTCGCACCATATTGGAATTGAAACTTAAGTATCTCACGTAACGATATTCTGCATAGTGAGTACCTTAATTCGCACCATATTGGAATTGAAACCAAAGTAAGTCATAGTACGATTTTGCGTATTGTAAAAACCTTAATTCGCACCATATTGGAATTGAAACGTACCAACCCAGGCAGGAATAGTAAAACTTGCGGCCTTAATTCGCACCATATTGGAATTGAAACACGGCACTCCTTCAATTTTAACACCTATTATTAGTTTCGCCTTAATTCGCACCATATTGGAATTGAAACATGTTTTTCAGTTCTTCAAAACGACAACCAGTTGAGCTCCTTAATTCGCACCATATTGGAATTGAAACATGATGCACTTAATAAAGTATATCTTGAAAATGTTAAACCTTAATTCGCACCATATTGGAATTGAAACGTGCTTCTAAATCATTCCAGGAATTTCTTTTCCCATATCCTTAATTCGCACCATATTGGAATTGAAACGTTCAAGAGCTGCCTTTTTTCTATCCAATTCGGCACCTTAATTCGCACCATATTGGAATTGAAACATAAGCATCCATATCAACGATATCTGCATCAATTGTCACCTTAATTCGCACCATATTGGAATTGAAACCAATAAAAAAATGATTGCTCAGCATCTCTACTGGTACCTTAATTCGCACCATATTGGAATTGAAACTAACTATCGGTGAGCTTAACATCGGTGTTATCTTCGGCCTTAATTCGCACCATATTGGAATTGAAACATATATATTTGTTTTTTAACACGTTTGTTATTTTTTTTCCTTAATTCGCACCATATTGGAATTGAAACATGCTGTGGATAAGGCTACGGTTGCCCTTAGCGACCTTAATTCGCACCATATTGGAATTGAAACATTGGTGTGAATACCGTATGCTACATTTCAACCCCCATCCTTAATTCGCACCATATTGGAATTGAAACTCATCAATGGCGATCAGACACGCAAGGAATTGATGCAACCTTAATTCGCACCATATTGGAATTGAAACCCCTTTGGGGTTGTTTTAGAAATAGGATCTAAATACAACCTTAATTCGCACCATATTGGAATTGAAACATGTAATCTCCTTTGTCAATTGACAGAAAAATACTGTCCCTTAATTCGCACCATATTGGAATTGAAACATAAAAATTGATTTAGATCAGCTTGATCAGGTTCCCTTAATTCGCACCATATTGGAATTGAAACCTGTTTAGCCAGTAAACATGGAATCCAAGACTGGCAAGCCTTAATTCGCACCATATTGGAATTGAAACATTTTTTTACCTATTATTGTTTCCATTTTTTATGCCCTTAATTCGCACCATATTGGAATTGAAACATCATTGTTTTATCTCTGTAAAATGAAAATTCACTTTTTCCTTAATTCGCACCATATTGGAATTGAAACACATTCGTTCCTTTTTTCGCCTTTCCCTGCGCTGCTCCTTAATTCGCACCATATTGGAATTGAAACTTCATATTACTTCTTTCATATGAGTGCCTATCTTCAGCCTTAATTCGCACCATATTGGAATTGAAACGTAATACGCAATATTGCTTTGCGGTGGACCTCCATAGTCCTTAATTCGCACCATATTGGAATTGAAACACTATAAACAGGCACTGCTATTGGTATTGTTGCATCTTCCTTAATTCGCACCATATTGGAATTGAAACTTCTTCATGTTTTATCGTAATCATATAACTTACTAAGCCCTTAATTCGCACCATATTGGAATTGAAACGTATTATTGAAAGAGTAACAACATGCATTATTGCAATCCTTAATTCGCACCATATTGGAATTGAAACCTGGAAGTTGATGCGATATTGGAACAAACAAACTGGATCCTTAATTCGCACCATATTGGAATTGAAACATACCCGTAAATCGTTTAGTGATATTTTATCCGCTTCCCCTTAATTCGCACCATATTGGAATTGAAACAAAGAAGCTTTGCATTCTATTTTAATTTGGTTTGGCAACCTTAATTCGCACCATATTGGAATTGAAACTCATCACATATTAAATTATCATTTTCCACAATGCTTTGCCTTAATTCGCACCATATTGGAATTGAAACTTAACCAACCCGGAAAGTTTTTAGAGAAGAAAGAGCACCTTAATTCGCACCATATTGGAATTGAAACGTAATTTTTTAGTTTTTTGTCGTCTCCGATAGTCATCTCCTTAATTCGCACCATATTGGAATTGAAACAGAAATGGACGTATGGTAGGATTTTCCACGGCCGCATTCCTTAATTCGCACCATATTGGAATTGAAACGACAATAAGGGGCGTCCCATTCCCCAATTAAATTTGTTCCTTAATTCGCACCATATTGGAATTGAAACGTGAAGAACATAATAGCTTATATAAGCAAATATATGAGCCTTAATTCGCACCATATTGGAATTGAAACAGTAGTTCAGTTGAAAAAATACAACTAAAAAATCCGGTCCTTAATTCGCACCATATTGGAATTGAAACATACGATGTCGGAAATCTCCAACCAGTCTGCTTCCCTTAATTCGCACCATATTGGAATTGAAACCTCCTACGAGAGGCTGCCTTTCTTCCTTATTCCAGGTTACCTTAATTCGCACCATATTGGAATTGAAACATGAGTAAATTTCATAAGGCTTTTCTTGGTAAGTTCCTCCTTAATTCGCACCATATTGGAATTGAAACGTGATAAACTGCTGGATGAAAGTGAAGACCTAAATCCAACCTTAATTCGCACCATATTGGAATTGAAACTTGATTGCGGCAGGTTCATCTCTATATAGATGAAGTCGCCTTAATTCGCACCATATTGGAATTGAAACTATTCGGTAGTATCACAGCGGCGATAGATAATAACCTTAATTCGCACCATATTGGAATTGAAACAGCATGGGCATTGACTCCTCTCTTTCAAATATCTCAAACCTTAATTCGCACCATATTGGAATTGAAACAAGGTAAAGTCTTTCAAATAGTAGATTGTTTTACTTCTCCTTAATTCGCACCATATTGGAATTGAAACGGATTATCAGTGGCAGCATGAACCGATATTATATGGCTGCCTTAATTCGCACCATATTGGAATTGAAACAAATATTTAACAAAAATGCTTAAATCGGTAGGCTCATACCTTAATTCGCACCATATTGGAATTGAAACATAAGTTTGTTATTCAGCTTATTCCATTCATCTGGATACCTTAATTCGCACCATATTGGAATTGAAACGTGTTGGCAGCAGACCAGTACATCTTTGTCCAGCCAGCCTTAATTCGCACCATATTGGAATTGAAACTTTCCTGATTTACTGTTTTTAAATTTTACTTCAGCAACCTTAATTCGCACCATATTGGAATTGAAACGTAAAATGGCTATTGATAAATACCAAAAGCTTTTAGCCGCCTTAATTCGCACCATATTGGAATTGAAACACAACAAAATCAATGGTTGTCCCTTGAGTAGCTCCAGACCTTAATTCGCACCATATTGGAATTGAAACAGATTAGCTGAAGACAAACCGAGCAAAAAAGCATTTAACCTTAATTCGCACCATATTGGAATTGAAACATTACATTTTGAAAGTCCTTAACATATGCTTTTGTGAGCCTTAATTCGCACCATATTGGAATTGAAACTACGCAGATTCTTTTTCAGCATAACCTGTTGCTACCTTAATTCGCACCATATTGGAATTGAAACCTTTTTATTATTGCTTTTTTGTATATAAATTTTGCAGTCCTTAATTCGCACCATATTGGAATTGAAACGGTATTAATGCGGTCATTATAGATAATCACCGCCGTCTCCTTAATTCGCACCATATTGGAATTGAAACAAAAATTAGTTGTAGAACTATATAAAAAAAAGAAAAAACCTTAATTCGCACCATATTGGAATTGAAACATATCATGTTGAAGTGCATGTTGCAGAACTTAAAACCTTAATTCGCACCATATTGGAATTGAAACAAATTTGGATTTTGAAATAAATTATTTCCAAGTTCCACCTTAATTCGCACCATATTGGAATTGAAACATAGTTTCGATAGCTGCCGGACCTGATTTAGCAGCGACCCTTAATTCGCACCATATTGGAATTGAAACGTTGGTATGTTGGGGAACACATTATATAATATTGTTTTCCTTAATTCGCACCATATTGGAATTGAAACATCCAAAACGAAGTAATGTCCATTTTTAAAATCTGCCCTTAATTCGCACCATATTGGAATTGAAACGCCATGTTGTGAAATTAAAGATTTGTGAATTACGATATCCTTAATTCGCACCATATTGGAATTGAAACATACAAATTAATTCTGCATTCATTTTAGACCATATATCCTTAATTCGCACCATATTGGAATTGAAACATCAGGAGCATAAACTTTAACTGGTGAGTGAAATAACCTTAATTCGCACCATATTGGAATTGAAACACTGTGCAGAAACTGCTACGGCACCGGAGAGGTCCGTGTCCTTAATTCGCACCATATTGGAATTGAAACATATTTATTACAGAAAGATTTTTATGAAAAAGAAATTGCCCTTAATTCGCACCATATTGGAATTGAAACATCCGTTAAAGATGACAATAAAAGTTTTTCAATCTTCAGCCTTAATTCGCACCATATTGGAATTGAAACATAATTGTTATTACAGAACTGATTAATATACTTATAGCCCTTAATTCGCACCATATTGGAATTGAAACGCATAATTCATTTCTGAAACAGTTTCGTCAAATTCTATCCTTAATTCGCACCATATTGGAATTGAAACATAATCCGCTTACGCTGTAACGACTTTCAATCATTTGTCCCTTAATTCGCACCATATTGGAATTGAAACATGAATTTCGCATATGTTCCGATGCACGACGATGCCTTAATTCGCACCATATTGGAATTGAAACATTTGTACCTCCTGCAAACGTATAGCGTAATCTTCGGCCTTAATTCGCACCATATTGGAATTGAAACAATCTGAGAAGCTTTGCAGTACAGTATTACGCATCTCACCTTAATTCGCACCATATTGGAATTGAAACAAATAATTTTAAGCATTATCATAATTATTTGCTTTATACCTTAATTCGCACCATATTGGAATTGAAACAGTTTTTGATTTACGAAAACCCAGACGGGACTGAAACCTTAATTCGCACCATATTGGAATTGAAACTTCTTTAATTTCAGTTCAACCTTCTTCTGCTTACGAAACCTTAATTCGCACCATATTGGAATTGAAACTTTTTAAGATATTATATAGAATCTGAAGATCGTAAAACCTTAATTCGCACCATATTGGAATTGAAACTTGTTTCAATCCCAACGGTACCATCTTTTAAATTGGTACCTTAATTCGCACCATATTGGAATTGAAACGTCGGTTGCCCGGTCCACGGACGCTCCAGTCTTCAGGCCCTTAATTCGCACCATATTGGAATTGAAACTTTTATCAAGAGCAATGATGCTTTCTCGGTATGAGTTATCCTTAATTCGCACCATATTGGAATTGAAACACCTGACCGTTTTGTAAAACCTTCCACCGACCCCTGAACCTTAATTCGCACCATATTGGAATTGAAACATATTATTATCAATAAGCAGCTTTGCTAAATAATCAACCTTAATTCGCACCATATTGGAATTGAAACATTCTCTTGCTTTTTCATCTTCATTTGCCATCTGATCCCTTAATTCGCACCATATTGGAATTGAAACATAAAAATGAAGAATTTATAATATGAAAAAATACTTAGCCTTAATTCGCACCATATTGGAATTGAAACATGAAAGAGATATAATTGTTTCATCGGTAAATATTTGTCCTTAATTCGCACCATATTGGAATTGAAACATATAATAATTTATTGAATTATCTGTAAAGCTACATAACCTTAATTCGCACCATATTGGAATTGAAACTCGTATTCTTCAATTGATATACATACTGTATTTTTCATCCTTAATTCGCACCATATTGGAATTGAAACCTTAGAAGCGGAGTGCTTGTGATTTTAAATAAGTTGGGCCTTAATTCGCACCATATTGGAATTGAAACATCACACCAGGTGCGTTTTGTACCGCATCAACCGATTTCCTTAATTCGCACCATATTGGAATTGAAACCTAATTAAAGTGTAGTAGGACTTACCGTAACCGATCCTTAATTCGCACCATATTGGAATTGAAACAGTAGTTAGCTATAGTTCCCTTAGCAGGATTATGATCCCTTAATTCGCACCATATTGGAATTGAAACGTGCCGACCCAGGCTGGCACCGTAAAAGAAGCATACTGCCTTAATTCGCACCATATTGGAATTGAAACCTAATTAAAGTGTAGTAGGACTTACCGTAACCGATTAGCCTTAATTCGCACCATATTGGAATTGAAACATAATACTCGACTTTATAACCCCGATTTTGTCGGGCATCCTTAATTCGCACCATATTGGAATTGAAACGTTTTAGAACGCTTGCTTTTGCAAGCTATCCAAGTTTCACCTTAATTCGCACCATATTGGAATTGAAACATACTAAAACTTTTTAACTCTATATATATCAATTAATTCCTTAATTCGCACCATATTGGAATTGAAACTTTCTTAAAAAATACTGCATATAATGGTGATGACTTATCCTTAATTCGCACCATATTGGAATTGAAACATAGAAAAGATTGTAATTGACAGTACAGGAGGACTTTATCCTTAATTCGCACCATATTGGAATTGAAACAAGTATGCGGTAGGTGCGATTATTCCACTTGTTTGCTGCCTTAATTCGCACCATATTGGAATTGAAACGTAATAGCAACAGCGGTTTTGTTAAATGGCAATGTCCTTAATTCGCACCATATTGGAATTGAAACTTGTTGATAATAATGAGGTTAATGCTAAGTATTCATCCTTAATTCGCACCATATTGGAATTGAAACACAGTTCTTGCCATATTGGAAACTGCACGCCTTAACCTTAATTCGCACCATATTGGAATTGAAACATCTTCAGATGGAAGCTTAATGGAAATTAATGTGTTTGACCTTAATTCGCACCATATTGGAATTGAAACTATATAGCTACTTGTAGCATTAACCGGTAATCAAGCCTTAATTCGCACCATATTGGAATTGAAACTCAAATGATTTTAGCAAACTCTCCTCAGAGTCTTTAGCCTTAATTCGCACCATATTGGAATTGAAACTAGTTAGGTATCCAATCCTTTTCAATAACATCGCCAACCCTTAATTCGCACCATATTGGAATTGAAACAACAGAAATGTTTACTCGTCGCGATGACGAAAAAAACGCCTTAATTCGCACCATATTGGAATTGAAACATCTTTAAGAAATAGAGACATTCAATCATTTAATAAACCCTTAATTCGCACCATATTGGAATTGAAACATGTAATCCATGCGTACCGGATGTTTTGATGTTTTATAACCTTAATTCGCACCATATTGGAATTGAAACGTGGTTAGTCGGCTTTTGTTGATAAAGTTTTGGCGGTCCTTAATTCGCACCATATTGGAATTGAAACGTTTAATTTGCTCTTTTTGTTGTTCATTTAACATTACCCCTTAATTCGCACCATATTGGAATTGAAACATTTGAACTGCAACAGCAAACCAATAACGATTATCTCCTTAATTCGCACCATATTGGAATTGAAACGCAATAGTATCATAATCGAAGCCTTTTACAAACAGGCCTTAATTCGCACCATATTGGAATTGAAACATATTAGTGCTTTCGCCTTTTTTATATTTATCAATTTTACCTTAATTCGCACCATATTGGAATTGAAACATGTTGCACTTACAACTCAGCAGGCTGCCGCCGACGGCGCCTTAATTCGCACCATATTGGAATTGAAACGTATTTGTT
The DNA here is from genome assembly GCA_023227965.1 of Lentimicrobiaceae bacterium. Classification (NCBI taxonomy): domain Bacteria; kingdom Pseudomonadati; phylum Bacteroidota; class Bacteroidia; order Bacteroidales; family Lentimicrobiaceae; species Lentimicrobiaceae bacterium. The sequence goes on from JALOCA010000029.1 coordinate 43,695, forward strand.
CCGGTTACTTTTGATAATTTGTTTTTGTCCCTTAATTCGCACCATATTGGAATTGAAACGTAATAGTAACAGCGGTCTTGTTAAATGGCAATGTTTCCCTTAATTCGCACCATATTGGAATTGAAACAAGTTGGATGGAAACGATGGGATCGCGTGGTTACGCCGCCTTAATTCGCACCATATTGGAATTGAAACACCGGAAAACTATTTCGGATGGAGGGAGGAAGAAGCCTTAATTCGCACCATATTGGAATTGAAACTTGCTTTTTCACTGCTTTCACAGCTAAATGTTAGCATACCTTAATTCGCACCATATTGGAATTGAAACTTAATACAATTCAGTACCTGGTTCGCCTCGATGAATTGCCTTAATTCGCACCATATTGGAATTGAAACTTAACCTCTCAGATATTAACTCTACTGCTATATATCTCCTTAATTCGCACCATATTGGAATTGAAACTTACGTGAAATACTTAAAGAGTCAGAATTTCTTTTAAGCCTTAATTCGCACCATATTGGAATTGAAACGGAGCATAAAGCTTCCTGGGATATACAGCAGCTTGCCGACCTTAATTCGCACCATATTGGAATTGAAACATTAGCACCGTTAAAACCACATTTACCTGTTCTTTTACCTTAATTCGCACCATATTGGAATTGAAACAAGAAAATGGGAACACCTGTTCAAGAATTTAGAATTAACCTTAATTCGCACCATATTGGAATTGAAACAACAGATAAAAGTGGAAACAGCTATATTGAAATTGATGACCTTAATTCGCACCATATTGGAATTGAAACATACTTGCAATGATTTTATGCTTATCGCAAAGACGATGCCTTAATTCGCACCATATTGGAATTGAAACATTTGTTTCAGTTGATACTCTGTTAACGGAGGTTCACAGCCTTAATTCGCACCATATTGGAATTGAAACTTAATAAACCAATAACGGAATTGGCTGCAGATGCCACCCCTTAATTCGCACCATATTGGAATTGAAACAGCATTGTAAGCAATGCCAGATCAGCATCAAAATAAGCCTTAATTCGCACCATATTGGAATTGAAACAAAAATTCAACATTTTTATCTATTAATCCTGCAGGTCCTTAATTCGCACCATATTGGAATTGAAACGAAATGATTGCCGCCTGGAAAGAACGCTATGGCGAAAACCTTAATTCGCACCATATTGGAATTGAAACGTAAGCGGTGTGCGGTCGCTTTGGTTTTGCGATATTGCCCTTAATTCGCACCATATTGGAATTGAAACATCTGCTGAATGCGCATATTCCCAACTGGGAAAAGAAACCTTAATTCGCACCATATTGGAATTGAAACATTTATGGTGGCAAAATGAATCAATATAGCTTGGTGCCCCTTAATTCGCACCATATTGGAATTGAAACATTACGTGCTGATGTTGATTAATTTCAGACATTAATTGCCTTAATTCGCACCATATTGGAATTGAAACATCAAATAAACTTCATAAGCTATTTGTCCACCGGAAACCTTAATTCGCACCATATTGGAATTGAAACAAAATCGGCAGGCAATCAAACTACAATTGAAAAAGAACCTTAATTCGCACCATATTGGAATTGAAACGTAAGAGAGCACTTTAATGTGCCTCTTGCTATTACTTCCCCTTAATTCGCACCATATTGGAATTGAAACAAGGGAGGTTGGTGTGAAA